>JAUVGT010000136.1 GCA_030593645.1 Deltaproteobacteria bacterium | reverse complement strand
AAAAGTCCAACTTCTGCGTTGTGCTGCATTTTGCAATGATTCAACGTACGATAAGTACGCTTCATCATTACAAAATTTGCACGCCTTGAATTTGAACTCTTTACGAAACCGTCTAATTCGGACTTTTTACGAGACCATCATTCTTTCCATATCATATCTGGGTATCATTTGAAAATACGGGAAATAATTTTGCCGAAATACGACGAAATCTCTTCTACTGAAAAACTGCTTGATCTCATCCGTGATAAAGATCGAAAGAAGTATAAATCGATCAATATCGAAACTCACCGGGGGAGCGGGGAGTGGATAAAAATGCATTTGACCACCCCGTTCTCCATAAAAAAAGCGGTAACAATCGGCGTTGATATCGGTCATGATAATATAAAGCTGGCAAAAATCAGATATTCATCCTCACACCACCCGGAACTCATCGATTACAAAGACATTCCTTTTGAAACCGGAATCAAACCTGATCACATCAATTTTGTGCCGTTTCTAAAATCATCTCTGACACCATTCTGCGGTACAACAAAAAACTTTGAAATATGGGCCAATATATCCTCAGCCAGAGTTGAGATGCGATATTTGAAAATTCCCAAAGTACCTAGAAAGCAGATTGCGAATGCTGTTTACTGGGCCCACAGAAAAATCGCGCCATTTGATTATAAAGCCACCACCTTTGATTTTGAAGTACTGGGTGAAACGAATGAACACGGAACCTTAAAAACAGAAATCATGTCTTTCGCGGTTCCGAAACATGAAATCGAGGTCCTCAGAAGAACCTTTTCAAAAGCGGCCTACCAACTGACCGGGATATCTATCGTTCCCTTTGCGTTTCAGAATCTTTTAAGAACCAGCTGGATAGAGGCGGCTGCAAAAAACATATCAAGCCTGTATATTGGCAGAGATTGGTCCCGCATTGATATTTTCTCGAAAGGAAATCTGGTTTTGTCCCGCGGCATCAAAGCGGGCATAAAAACCATGAAGGAATCGATGCAGGGAAAGTTAAACGGCCGCCAATATGAATACTCTGATCAAATTCGGAATATTGTGGATATTGAAAAGATGGACACGCCGGTCAACCAGAACCATATCAAAACAGATGAGGCCCAGCAGATATTTTTTAATCTCATTCATGACACATCTTCATCTCCCCTGGAAAACACAGAACTTGATCCCAAGGAGGCTGAAATATTCATGCTGATTCTGCCCGCATTGGAACGTCTGGTCAGGCAGATCGAAAGAACATTTGAACATTATTCACAGAATTTTGATAATGAGCGTGTTGAAAAAATCTATATATCCAGCGAAATTCGTCCGCACAAACGGATTGTCGACTATATTACTGACGAATCAGGGCTTGACTGCGAGACCTTTGATCCATTTATGACAAATCCTGACTTTCTTAAGAAGATATCCATTCCAAAAGCCGCCGGCATAAAAAGCTCTTATGCCCCGGCCATGGGGATGGCGCTTTCAAATAATTCGATTACACCGAACTTTTTGTACACCCATAAAGAAAAAATGAAATACGCCCGGAGTGTACTTATTGATCGAATCACTGTGGCGTGTTTTGTCGCAATGATGTCTTTTTGTATCGGGTATTTTTTATTTCTGGGTCATAATGTGGATAAAAAATATCGTGAAATTGCGAATCTTGAACACCAGCTGGAAGGATTCGATACAATAGTAAATCAGGAAATTATTCTCAAACTCGTTGATCAGGCAAAACTAAAAAATGAAGCGTACGGCAAATACAGTAAAAAATACCTGGGTATCGCTGTTTTATCTGAGATTTCAAATCTAACGCCAGTAAATATCCGGTTGCTCAGTATTACAGCCGCGCTGGGCAAAAAGATGAAAAATACCGATGGTAAAGGCGGTAAAACCCGGAAAGACGAAAAATTCCTTCTTTTTGAAGGTATAATCTCAGGTGAACAGACATCTCTGGAAGCCTCCCTTGCCGGCTACCTGATATCCCTGAGGAGCTCCCTTTTATTTGAACAGCCTGTAATTAAGAAGAAATCCTTTGGTTTTTTGAATAATGAAGCGGTTTTACAATTTACCGCACAATTAAAATTTACTGAAAGCTGACGGTTTCGTAAAACGTCCAACTTCTGCGTTGTGCTGCATTTTGCAATGATTCAACGCCCCGGTTAAATAAAAAGACAGATTTAACAGGGCGGGTCCGATAAGTACGCTTCATCATTACATAAATTGCACGCCTTGAATTTGAACTCTTTACGAAACCGTCTAATTCGGACTTTTTACGAGACCATCAAAGCTGATATGAAAAAAATCAAGTTATCCAATATCCCCACAAAGAGCCTTATTTTTTTCCTGGTGTTCAGCAGCGGAATAGTGAGTTTTTACTTTCTGGCCATCCTGCCGATTAAAACAACTTCAGAGGAGCTGGATTATAAACTGACTGAAATGCATACAAAAATTGAGGAGCAAAAAATACTCGCTCCCGTTTACAAAAATCTTTTAAAAAAAGCACAGCTAAAACAGCCTGAAGAGTTTTCAGAACTGGTAAAAGTAAAATTATCGAGAAGCGACACAAAAAAAATTTCATCCATTATTAAAAAAATCGCTTCGAAAACAAATATGAAAATTACAGCGTTTAAACCGGATGTTGAATCTTTGATAAGCGAATCAGGCCACCTGCTGATAAACATCGTTCTCACAGGTGATTTTTTAAATTTTCATGGATTCCTGTTTCAGCTTTGCCGCCTGCCGGCGCTTGAGCAAATTGAAAATATTGAAATCCGTTCGATTGTGGAAACAAATGAATTTAAAATCAGGCTCTTTATGGCGCATGAGTAGAAGTAATCGATAAGAATATGTCAAAACGAGAAAAAATCATAGTCGTTTGTATGTTAATATCCATCCTCTATGGGGTTTATATTTTCTATATCGAACCGTCAAAAAATATACAATCACTATCCGGCAGCAGACTGAACACATACAACACATTCATTTCAACTGTGGCAGACCTGACCAAGGATGAGCTTTCGGATATTGACGCCTATGTCATTGAACGTGTGCCCAAAAAATGGACATGGAACCCCATGCTGAAGAAAGCTAAAAAATTAGAAATAGAGCCAAAACAGGCTGTTAAAACCAAACAAGCTGTGAAACTGGACATCTCTTACACCGGTTATATAAATATGGGTGGTAATGCACTGGCAATCATAAACGGGCTGGAATATGAAAAGGGTGATAAAATTATGGAGACCGGATTAACCATCGAACAGATTTATCCTGACCGCATCATTGTTATGACAAAAAACGGAAAAAGAAAAATTACTGTCCGATTGGAAGAAGATTAGCACGAAAAACCGGCGAAGAAAGGGAGTAGAATCTATACAATTAACTGTTTATTCGACATTGAAAAAAGCGGCGGTATATACCATGGTTATCAAAAAAACGTTCCCTATTTATAAAATTGCTCAAATTTCGTTCTGTTCAATCTTTTTACTGGTGCATATGTTAAGCTGTGCCGCCAAACAGAAGGAGACGGATCACCTGTCATTTGACACCTGGAGGGTAAAGGCAAAAGAATCAGGGGGGTTTTCTCCATCACCCATACAGCATAATGAAAACCTCGAAAAAAAAGAACCGGAGTTCGTTGTAAAACGCGATTTACCGGTCAATAGTGACAAACCTCTCCCTACCCAGAAAATTTCAATGAAAATGAAAGATATTGATGTTGCTGTTCTTCTGAGGGCACTTGCGAGGGCCGCTAAACAAAACATTATGCTTAACCAGAAAATCAGAGGAAAAACAAACATTAATATTTCAATGGCTCCATGGGATCAGGTATTTAAAAGTGTCCTTGCCACTCATGGTCTCACCTATGTCCGGGAAGGAGACATCATCAGGATTATGACCATTTTGGACATGGAAAATGAGCTGAAGCGTAAAGCCCAAAAGAGAGATTTAAAAATCACGGAACCGCTGGCAACACAAATCATTCGGATTCATTATTCTGAAGCCGCAAAGCTGAAAGAAAACCTTGAAAAATTCCTTTCCCGAGACAAAGATGGTAAAGCTCTCGGTTCGGTAATGGTGGATGAACACACCAACTCCCTGATTATTCATGCCATTCAAGATGATATCCACAAGATAGCATCCTTGATTGCGAAACTGGACATGCCCACGTCCCAGATCTTGATTGAAGCCCAAATTGTTGAAACCAGCAGTGGTACAGCCCGGGCACTGGGGATCCAGTGGGGAGGGCTTCTCTACGGTGAACGCGATGATAACCGGGCATGGCTGGGACCCGGAGGATACAACTTAAATAATGACTCTCTTTTTACGGTCACAGGGGAAGAAACAAGGTATCTGCCGCCATCAGGGTCTGCATTTAATTTTCCTCAGGATCTAAGTCCGGACCTCGGGATGACCCTCGGTTTCCTGTTTCAGAATATGGGTCATAATCTTTTAACGGTTCAGCTTACCGCGCTTCAGGAACAAGGAAAACTGAACATACTCTCGAGTCCTTCCATCACCACAATTGAAAACCAGACCGCGATCATCGAAAGCGGCTCAAGGGTTCCGATTCAGATTGTGGAAGACGGGGAGGTGGAAGTAAGGTATGAAGATGCTGTACTGAAACTGGAGGTCACCCCCCATGTGATTAATAAAAATACACTTAAATTGAAAATTATCACAAGTAAGGATGAACTCGATTTCACCAGGACTGTGAGTGGAAATCCCACGATTATCACAAAAATGGCAGAAACGAATGTGGTTCTTTTTAATGGGCAGACCACCGTTATCGGGGGGCTCAGCAGGGAGCTTTCCCGCAAGTCCGAAGAGGGTGTTCCCTTGCTAAAGGACATACCCGGTCTTGGGTATCTCTTTAAAAGAAAAGGCTCCGGTAAGGATATGGAAGAAGTGCTTATTTTCATCACTCCGCATATATTAAAAACAAATGATCAGGCTCAGCCTTCAGCAGAAAGTACATCTAAACCGGAAGATGCGCCGACTCCGGATACCGGTGAAGAGGGTACTTCCCAGTAAAATCGATATTATAATATGTTTTAGGTAAACTGGTTTATCGCAGATTAAAAATGGACTATTTCAATATACTACAATTAAAAAAGGAACCGTTTTCCAACTCACCAGATCCGGAATTCTTTTTTCAATCCAGCCGTCATCTTGAATGCCTTCAGAAGATAGAACTCGCCCTGCGGTTAAAAAGAGGACTGAATATCATTATCGGTGATATCGGGACAGGAAAAACGACCCTCTGCAGACATCTGATCGGTATGTTTGCGAACAGCAGCCAGTTTGAAACCCATCTCGTATTGGATCCGTATTTTGTTAATCCAACGGAATTCCTCAAAACCGTATCAAAAATGATGCAGGGAAATAAATCTCCTGATGATTTCAGTGACTGGCAGATTAAGGAAAGCATTAAGAATTATCTTTTTCAAAATGGAGTAGAGGAAAACAAAACAATTATCCTGATTATTGATGAAGGACAAAAAATCCCCGGTTTTTGTCTTGAGATACTGCGTGAATTCTTGAATTATGAAACAAACGCATTTAAACTTCTTCAGATCGTCATTTTCGCTCAAAAGGAATTTAAAAACACACTGAATAAACATGAAAATTTCGTGGACCGGATCAACCTTTATCATGTCTTGAAGCCGCTGACTTTCAGGGACACAAGGTCAATGATCAAATACCGTCTGGATGTATCCAGTGAACAATACCAGGCATACACATTTTTTACCTTGCCCGCTCTTTGGGCCATCTATTTATTTACAAAGGGTTATCCGCGAAAGATTATTCATCTTTGCCATAACTGTATATTAACGATGATCGTCCAGAACCATACTTCCATCGGTTTCTTTTTGGTTCGTTCCTGTGTTCACCGTATTTTCCCCGGCCGTAAAACCATGCTAAAAAGTCTCTCGTTTACTGCGGCGATTTTCCTTATCGCCCTATCCCTTGCTTATACTTTGATGACTTTTAACCAGCTAAAAGCCACCCGGCCCCAAAAGAATATGGATTTATCGAGACTAAAAACTGAAAGCACGTATTCAGCCGATTTGAGTCCTGTAAGTATCAATGTTCACAAAAGCACTGCTGCATCGAGAATAGGTCCCGCGGGAATTTTAAAAACAGATCCTTATGTCCCGAAACAGCCGGATATCAATTATCCCTTTCCGGAAACACTCGGAAGGCTTACTTTAATACGCAATGATACTCTGTCCGGTTTAATCACAAAAATATATGGTGGCTTCAGTTCAAACCATCTTAAGAATTTTATACTCGTAAACCCGGGCATTGAAAATCCGGACCTTGTTAAAGTCGGTCAGACAGTGGTGATCCCAGCCATTCGCAGGCAAATAAAACCGCTTTTCAGAAAGGTCTCATGGATAATCATTGATGAAAAAAAATATCTGCAGGAAGCATACCAGTCACTAAAATCTCTGCCGAGCGGGAACCCGGGAATCCGTTTACTCCCTTATTGGAATTCACGCGTCGGAACGCGATTCGCTCTGATCATTGACCGATACTATTTGTCTGAATCGACAGCACTCAGCCAGCTTAAAAGACTTTCTCCTGATATATCAGTATCCGGACGGGTTGTTTCAAAATGGGATGAAGATACAGTATTTTTTTCGGATCCCTTTTTCCCGGGGCTTGCCAAAAAATGATGGTCTCGTAAAAAGTCCGAATGAGACGGTTTCGTAAAAAATTGATTTTTTAATTTAAATGGATGAGAAGAAAAATTGAGAACGAAAAAACTGCTTGGCAAAATTCTTGTTGAAGGAGGGCTGCTGACATCAGAGCAGCTTGAAAAAATACTCCCTCACCAGAAGAAATCCAAATTAAAACTCGGTCAATTCCTGGTGCGGGAAGGAATCGTCAGTGAGCCGCAAATCGTCGATATGGTATCCAGCCAGTTAAACCTTATTAAATACTCGGCCAGTAAATTCGCGGTAAACCTGGATTTGGCAAATATCATTCCGGCTGATATCGCCCACCGGTGCCAGGCGGCTCCCCTGAGAAAAGAGGGTCTACTCCTTACGGTTGCTATGACTGATCCGATGGACATTAACGCCATAGACACGCTCGAAGTATCTACCAATTACGAAGTGGAAACAATTATATGCACCGAACAGGAACTGAACCAGCTCCACTCCACCCTTTATGGCACGTACTCAGGTATCGGTGGTGTACTGGAGGATATGGAAGAGATGGAATATGATAAGGGGGCTGAAAAAACCCAGGTTACTGAAGATGTTGAAGTCAGTTCCCTTCAGGGTATGGCTGAGGAAGCCCCCGTTGTGCGCCTGGTAAATTCCATACTTTCTCAGGGCATTCGGGAAGGCGCCAGCGATATCCATATCAGCCCGGAGCGAGATTATGTTCAGGTCCGTTTTCGCGTGGACGGTAAACTGCATGAAGTACCCGCGCCCCCGAAATCAATGTTTCTTCCGATCGTATCACGGTTAAAAATCCTGGCCAACATGGATATCGCCGTATCACGGGTTCCCCAGGACGGCCGTTTTACTGTAAAAATGAAAAACAAGGAAATAAACGTCAGGACGTCAACCATGCCTTCCATTCATGGTGAAAATATGGTCTTGCGCCTCCTTGACACCAGCAGCGGCGTTTACTCCCTTGAAAGACTCGGGATGACCGACGCCGACCAAAAAAAAATAATATCGATCATCAACAAACCTTACGGCATGATTTTAAGCACAGGACCGACCGGAAGCGGAAAAAGCACCAGCCTGTATTCAATACTGCGGGCAATTAATCAGCCGGATATCAACATCATTACTGTTGAAGACCCGATTGAATTCAGAATTGAAAAAATCCGGCAAATACAGCTTAACCGAAAGGCCGGCATGACTTTCGCCGACGGTCTCCGCTCTATTTTGCGTCAGGATCCTGATGTTATTATGGTGGGAGAAATCCGTGATACTGAAACTGCCACAATCGCGGTCCAGGCCGCCCTGACCGGTCATCGTGTTTTCAGCACATTGCATACGAATGATGCCGCCGGAGCAATCACCCGGTTTATCGATATGGGCATTGAACCTTTCCTGGTTTCCTCGGTCATGCTGGCGTCCTTTGCTCAAAGACTGGTCAGAACGGTATGCTCCGAATGCAAAAAACCTTATACGCCGTCAAATGAAGCCCTGGAATATTGGGGCATCAATCATTCCAAAAAAGACAATTTTATGAAAGGAACCGGTTGCTTCAACTGCATGCAGACTGGATACAAAGGAAGAAGCGGAATTTTCGAAGTTCTGATCATTGACGAAATGCTTCAGAAAATGATTATAAAAAAATATTCGGCCCAGGAAATCACCAAGGCTGCAAAAGAATCAGGCAGTCTGATCACACTTAAGGAAAACGCGGCCATCAAAATCCAAAAAGGTATCACCACTTTGGATGAAGCCACGTCAGCTGTTCTGGTATAACATTAGAACTGGTGTTACAACCACTTCTACGACAATTTAGAGAACTTATATATGGGCACCTATTCCTACACAGCCATCACAGAAACCGGAATCACAAAAACCGGTGTGATTGAAGCGGACTCAATAGACGCTGCCAATAACACACTGGCCGCCCAGGGCTATATACCCTCAAAAATTATAAAGAAAGCACCTGGCAGCACGGGTCTCGGTTTATCCGGACTGCGGGAAAGTCTGTACCAAGTCAAACCTCCGGATATTATTCTTTTCACAAAACAATTCCGAACACTTCTTAAAGCCGGCTTGTCCATGCTGAATATACTCCAGGTGCTGGAAGACCAGACCGAAAATCCAAAACTCAGAAAAGTCATAAATAATATACACCAGGATATCAATGAAGGCGCGAGCCTGCATGACGCGTTTATGAAGTATCCCAAAGTATTTTCATTTCTATACTGCAGCATGATTAAAGCCGGGGAAGCGAGCGGTTCACTTCCTGAAATCCTGGATCGGCTGACATATGTCATTGAACATGAATATGAGGTAAAAACCAGGATCAGGTCGGTTCTTCAATACCCGATTTTTGTAATCACTTTTTTGTTGATTGCGTTTATTATCCTTTTCACATTTGTCATACCGAAATTTGTCAATTTTTTTAAAAACGCGAAACTTGACCTGCCTCTTCCCACAAAAATCAGCATGAACATTTACCAGTTTCTGTCGGATTACTGGTATTTTATACTGGGTATCATTGTTATTGCTATTATGCTGCTTGCTTTTTATTTACGGACAGAACAGGGCCGGTTTGTAAAAGACGCGTTACTGCTTCGGGTACCTGTTATCGGATCCTTATTACTCAGGGCCGCCATTTCAAGGTTTGCCAGTATTTTTTCTATCCTGCATTCAAGCGGTGTGGATATTCTGGATTCCATGGACATATTGTCGGGCACCATCGGTAATATGGCGATCTCACGGGAACTGGATCATATTAAAAACCGGCTGGAAGAAGGCCGCGGAATAGCCGAACCCTTAAAATCTGCAAAGTATTTCACGCCCATGCTGATCAACATGGTTGCCATTGGGGAAGAAACCGGTAATCTTCAGGACATGCTTGGGGATGTATCCGAACATTATGATACTGAGGTTGATTATTCCATAAAGAAACTGACGGAAGCCATCGGTCCTGTTCTCATAATCGGGCTGGCGGCCATCATTGGTTTTTTCGCGCTTGCCATATTTATGCCCATGTGGGATCTAACAAAAATGGTGAAATTTTAAAAGTAAATACTATGGTCAAAAAATTCGGACGATTTATCCTTAACCTGAGAGAAGATATCAAGAATCTTCCTCAATATCATATTAACCTGATCATCATCATCCCTTTTATTTTTACAGGTTTTTCAATACTGGCCGCGCTCCTTGCTTCAACGCTTACAGAGTATCATATGAAAAACCGTCTTGATTTTGAGCATCCGGTTCTGTGGGCGATATTTATTATCGGAGTACTCGCGTTTATCTCAGGTGTTATACTTGTCAGACTGATATTGAAACCCGTAGAAGAATTCGTGGACAAAGCCAGGCAGCTTCCCCCTCTTTCACATTCTGAGTATAAAAAAGAAAGGCCCGGTTCAGTGGATCAGATTAAACAGTTCACGAATGTTTTTACCCAGGTGACGAACGTACTCAGCCGAATCGACTCCAAACATATCTTTCCGAATATCATTGGTGAAAGTCTGGCGATTCGGGGTATTATGAGCCTGGTCATGAAAGTATCTCCAACGGACTCAACGGTTTTGATCCTTGGAGAGAGCGGAACCGGAAAAGAGCTCATCGCGTCAAGCATATATGAACAAAGCCTGAGAAAACACAAATCTTTTATTAAATTAAACTGCGCGGCCATACCGGCAGAACTATTGGAAAGCGAACTTTTTGGCCATGAAAAAGGCTCTTTTACGGGTGCCACGTCATTTAAACCCGGTAAGTTCGATATGGCTGAAGGGGGCACTATTTTTTTGGATGAAATAGGAGATATGCCGCTGAATTTACAGGCAAAAATTCTCCGTGTCATCCAGGAGCGCGAATTTTACCGTGTGGGCGGCGGCCGAACCATAAAAACGGATATCCGGTTTATCGCGTCCACCAACAAAGATCTTGAACAAATGGTACAGGATGGAAAATTCAGGGAAGATTTGTATTACCGTTTGAATGTGTTTACAATCTATCTCCCGGCACTGCGAGAGAGAAAAGAAGATATCCCCGCCCTTGTGGACCATTTATTGAAAAATTCTGAAAAAAAAGTTGAAATATCATCGCCCGCGCTGCAAATACTATTGCCCTATTCCTGGCCGGGTAATATCAGGGAACTCCAGAATGTGATTGAACGCGCAATTATCATATGTGACGACAATCTTATTGAGCCCTCCCATCTTCCGTCTTCAATCATAAAATCATTTGATCACTCTGATCACATCCCACTGCGGTCATCAAATTCTCCGCTTGATGACCGTTTAAATGAAATGGAAAAAAATCTAATTATGGACGCATTGAGACAAACCGGCGGGGTCCAGATACGAGCCACTGAACTCCTGGGCATTAATCAGAGAAGCCTGTGGCATAGAATTAAGAAACATAAGATAGATGTAAAAAGCATCAAAAATAGTGGCATTTGACCTGATATACCTACATATTTTGTAGTTTCTCCGACTGTCTGCGCGAATTCAGCAC
>JAUVGT010000243.1 GCA_030593645.1 Deltaproteobacteria bacterium | reverse complement strand
CCTTCCTGGAACATTTCCGATGCTTCAGCAAGACGGTTGTACATTTGAACGGCTGTTGCTTCCTCCCCAACCCATATAATAAGGTTATTCCATATCCTCATCAAACTTTCATGGGAAAGATCAATTACAGAATTTTTATTCAGGGGAACTTCGGCTGATGGAGTAAGAAACGATCTTCCTGTTGCACGGAATTTCTCAACAACTTCCATTACATTCTCTACCGATGCGTGTGCATAAAACCGGTATTGTACAAGAACACCTGATGACACGAAAACAATCCGGTTTGTTTGATGTTTCACATATGGGAAGATTTGTTTTCCGGGGTAAAGATGCCGTACCGTTCCTCCAGTATGTATTAACGAATAATTCAGCCGCTCTTGAAATTGAGGAAAGCCAGTACACCATCATCCCCAATGAAAGGGGGGGGGCAATCGATGACGCCTATCTTTACCGGTTTAAAGAGGAAGAGTATCTGCTTGTTGTCAACGCATCCAACCGTCAAAAAGACTGGAACCACTTCCAGTCGGAACTTAAGCGATTTGATGATTTGGAAATGACAGACCGAACCATGGATATCGCCATGCTGAGCCTGCAGGGACCGGCATCAAAAGAGCTCCTGCTGGGAATAATCGATTCAGGCTATCTCCCTGAACCCACCCGGAATTCTCTGGGAACCATAACCATTAATAATGCTGAAATATTGATTGCCAGGACCGGGTATACCGGTGAACCTGTTTGTTTTGAACTATTTATCGAGAACAAAGACGCCCTGATGATTTTTGATCTTCTCATAGAGAAAGGTACCGTGCCCATCGGTCTGGGCGCGAGGGACACATTGAGGCTGGAAGCATCTCTTCCATTGTACGGGCATGAACTGGGTGAAGATCCTGAAGGCAATGAGATCCCTATCTTTGCATGCGGCCTTTCAAAATTTGCAGTCAGCTCTTCTCCCTTAAAAGGAAATTTTATCGGGAAAGATCCCCTGGTTACACAATTTGAAGCGTTGAAAAAAATTGCGAACAGGGATTATTCTCAAATTGAAAACCTCCCCAGACTGGTTAGACCCGTGGCATTAACCGGCAAAGGTCTGGCTCGGGCAGGTTTCAAGGTTTTTCGCGGGGATAAACATATTGGATTTGTGACCAGCGGAACAATGGTACCTTTCTGGGAATATCAGGGAGAAGGTATCGAATCCGATTTGACCGGAAAAAATGGAAGACGGGCGATCTGCCTTGCCCTTCTGGACAGTAATCTGATTGACGGGGACAAGATTCAGATAGAAATACGGGGTAAAATGACGGACGCGGTGATCGTGCCGTACCATATGAGGAGCGAAGCACCGCCTGCCGCAAGGGCCATAACGTATAAAATGCTCCGAATGGAAAAAAAGGAGATAAAAGAAAGTAAAGTTCTTGAAAAAGTCAGCCACCTTACCAGTAAAGCAATGACCAATACCATCTGGCGACAGCAGGAGTGCATTAACCTGATACCGTCCGAGCAAACCATGTCTCCAATGACACGTCTTTTATCCATACAGGACCCTGTTGGGCGGTACGCGGAACATAAACCTGTAAAAGCCTTCAGTGAGGCAGATGTATTTTATTATCAGGGGACCGATTTTATCGCTGAAGTTGAAGCCCTTCTCGTAAATGAGTTTCGAAAATACCTTGGATGTGAAGAAGCTGAAACCCGCATTATCTCCGGTCAGATGGCCAATACAGCCGTGTTCAGCGCAATGGTTGACTACATCAACCGGACGGATAGAAAAATTGAACAAAGGAGAATCCGGAAGGTACTAAACAACCATATTATCAAGGGCGGACATCTCAGCGCACAACCCATGGGAGCCCTTCGGGATTATGTCGCGCGCGATCCAAAAACTGAAAAGCCGTCTGTAGTTAACTTCCCGGTCCATAAGGACAATCCCTATAAAATAGATGTGGAAGCCTGTAAAAATATTATTGTCGGGCATAAACCGGAACTCATTATTTTCGGAAAATCCATGACCCTGCACCATGAACCGGTTGCGGCCATAAGATCTTTTATCAATGATCAGTCGATTGACTGCACAATCATGTATGACATGGCACATGTACTCGGCCTTGTGGGCCCGTATTTCCAGGAACCCTTTAAAGAAGGTGCTGATCTTGTGACCGGCTCCACGCACAAGACATTTTTCGGTACCCAGCGGGGGGTCATCGGGGCTAATTTCAAAGAAACTGATGCCCGTTTTGAATTATGGGAAGCCATCCAGCGCCGGGCTTTTCCGGGAAGTGTCAGTAACCATCATCTGGGTACCATGCTCGGTCTTCTCCTTTCCGCGTATGAAATGAACCATTTTAAGGACGAGTATCAGAAAAAAGTACTATCGAATGCCAAGATCTTTGCCGGGGCATTGAACGAATGCGGGCTCAGTGTGGCCGGTGATCCGGACATTTCATATACCCAGACCCATCAGGCGATTCTAAATGTCGGTTACGCAAAGGGACCCGCTATAGCAAAACAACTTGAAGCAAACAACATCATTGTAAATTACCAGGCCGCTCCTGAAGAAGAAGGATTTACAGCTTCGGGTTCTCTGCGAATGGGTGCTCAGGAGATGACCCGATTTGGCATGGAAAAAGAAGATTTTCAGGAACTTGCCCAGCTCATTCACGATGTGGTCGCAAACAATAAATCCGTAAAAGATAAAGTAATATCCTTTAGGAAAAGATTTCTTGAAATGAAATACTGTTTTTCAGGTGATGAATATGAAAACATCATTCAAAAGTTACATGATCTCATATAATTTCAAAGAAAGGATTCGATGACCATGAGACTTGGAAAATCGTGCCCGCGAGTACTTATTTGTGATCCCATTGATGATTCAGGGATTAAAATCATGGCCAAACATTTTAATGTTGATGTTAAGCCCGACCTGAAGCAAAGAGACCTGAAAAATATCATTGGTGATTACCAGGCAGTTGTGGTTGGCCAAACGACCAGGCTTACTGCTGAAATCATTGATCGTGCAGAAAGACTGATTACAATAGGTCTGATCGAAAATGCCAGGGACAATATCGATCTGAACGCGGCCCGGGCAAAAGGTATCCTGACAATCAACAGCTGCGAATGCCGTGCTCAAAACAATGAAGATTCTCCTTCTGAAATAATTGCCAGGCAGATATTTGAAATCCTGTGGAAACCAAATCTTGAAAATCCGCTGTCATTAAAAGTGGTTCCGTTAAGCAATGTGTTCCGCCATGAAGAGATCGACCGCCGTCGTGTCAAACGACTGGCAGATAAGCTGAAAGCCGATCATATTTTTAAAAACCCTCCCATCGTGATGGAAGCCAGCGGTCGATTTGTTGTTTTAGACGGGGCAACACGGACAACCGCTTTTCGTGAACTGGGTTATCAGCACACCATTGTGCAGGTTGTTCCGGACAAAAATGACTGTGTACTGGATACATGGTTCCACGCTGTCCGCAAGATAGATCTAAAGGTTCTGATTAAACTTCTTTCTAAAATTCCTGGAATCATCATGGAAGAAAGGAGTCGTGAAGAAATCAAAGAACACATGTCTGAACGATCCGGGTTATGCTGGCTGCTTACGGTTGATGACACGTGTTATCAAATCAAGCCTGCGCCAGGTGCAGATCCATTAAAAGCCCTTAACAAAGTGACAAAAGTGTACATTGATAAAAGTTATGTGTCACGAACGATAATCAGCAATGTTCCAAAATTAAAAGAAAAATTCCAGGATCTTACAGCTATAGTCATGTTCCCCAAGTATCCGGTGGACACGGTTCTTAAGATTGCATGTACAAACCAGGTTTTACCGGCCGGCATCACCCGGTTTATTATTCCAGGTCGTGTCATGCACCTGAACGCGGACCTTGACTATTTAAAATCCGACGCACCGCTTGATGAAAAAAACACATGGCTGGATAAACTGGTTATGGAAAAAATGGCCGGCGACATGGTCAGATACTATGAGGAGCCGATCTATCTTATGGATGAATAATAAGTGAATCGTTGAAAATGTAAAGCCGATGCCTATTAAACTCCCATTGAGCTGGAGTTTAAAATATTTAATAAATTAAAAAAAACCAAGGAGGAATTTCCATGAAAGAACTTAATGAATTAAACCTGCCCGAAGATTTACGATACACAGAAGACCATGAATGGGTCAGGACTGAAAGCGCGAATGTAAAAATCGGTATTGACGATTACGCTCAGGACCAGCTTGGCGATATTGTTTTTGTAGAACTTCCGCAGGTCGGAGACAAATTTGCAAAAGGTGATGAATTCGGAACCGTGGAATCTGTAAAGGCTGTTTCTGAACTTTATATGCCCATCGGCGGTGAGATTTTTGCAATAAATGAAAATCTTGAAGAAACACCGGAATCGGTTAACAGCAGTCCTTATGACGATGGCTGGATGATTGAAATCAAACCCGATGACCCGGCAAAAATAGAATCTCTCATGGACAAGAATGCTTACCTTGAAATGCTGAAAGGATAAAAAACATGCGTTATCTACCTCATACCAAAGAAGATATAGCTACGATGCTGAAAGTTGTGGGGGCGGACGACCTGGAAGGGCTCTTTTCCATTATACCTGAAAATTGCTGTCAGATAAACGATATCAATCTTCCGGAACCGCTGACCGAATGGGAGCTTGACAGCACGATGGATGAAATTGCAGGCAGTATAGCCGTCTCCCCGGAATATAAAGTATATATCGGAGCAGGAAGTTACGAACATTACGTCCCACAGGCAGCGTCTTATGTATTAAGCCGCAGTGAATTCGTCACATCATATACTCCATACCAGCCTGAAATAAGCCAGGGAACACTTCAGGCGATTTATGAATACCAGACCCTTACTTCCGGTCTCCTGGGAATGGACGTTGCAAACGCGTCAATGTATGACGGGGCTTCGGCACTGGCTGAAGCAATACTCATGGCGTCCAGGGTAACAAAACGAAAAAAAATCGCGTTATCCCGTTTGATCCATCCTTTGTACCGCCAGGTTGTAAGAACCTATCTGGAACCGGCTGATTTTGAAATCATCGAGCTTCCATATCTTAAAAACGGAACCACGGACATTTCATCACTAGAGGGGCTGGATGATTTGGGCGCTGTTGCCATACAATCCCCAAATTTTTTCGGATGTGTTGAAGACCTGAAAACCGCGGGTGAAAAAGCCCATGGTAACAAATCACTTCTGGTAGCCTCTTTTACGGAACCCCTTGCCTTCGGGCTGCTTAAAAATCCTGGGAACCAGGGAGCTGATATTGCCTGCGGTGAAGGCCAGAGTATGGGCATCCCGCGTTCTTTTGGAGGCCCCGGTCTCGGAATGTTCGCGAGTAATACGAAATACGTGCGCAACATGCCGGGCAGACTGATCGGTAAGACAACAGACAAGGACGGAAAAGACGGTTTCGTCCTGACCCTTGCCACAAGAGAACAGCATATTCGCCGGGACAAAGCCACATCCAATATCTGTACAAACAGCGGGCTCTGTGCCACAGCATCCGCGATGTACATGGCCTTTGTGGGCGGTACCGGTCTTCGCGAACTGGCCCAGTTAAATCATGACAAAGCCTCTTATTTGAAATCGGAACTGGAAAAAGCCGGATTTACCGCGCCCTTTAACAGTCCGTTTTTTAATGAATTTGTTATCAAAGCACCGGGCGGATTTGACAGCACCTATAAAAAACTGCTCGACAAAAAAATAGTGGCAGGATTGCCCCTGGCAACCTACTATCCTGAACTGACGGATCATTATTTATTTTGTGTCACGGAAACCAGGTCCAGGGAAGATATGGACAATATCGTCAGGGAGGTGAAATCATGAAACCAGTAGGAACTACAGGACTTATTTTAAACGAACCACTGCTTTGGAAAAGGGGTAAGAAGGGAAGGAGCGGTTATTCGCTTCCAAAACGTGATGTGGATATGGCAAAAATGGATGATCACCTCATCGGAAACGCCCCTGACCTGCCGGATCTTAACGAAGTTGATGTGGTGCGCCATTTCACCCGGCTGTCCACATGGAATTTTGGTGTGGATACAGGACTATATCCATTGGGATCCTGCACAATGAAATACAATCCAAAGACAAATGAAAGACAGGCCGCCCTTCCCGGAATCGCGGGGGCACACCCTTTACTGCCTGATCAGTTGAGCCAGGGTGCGTTGAAACTGATATATAACCTGCAGAATTACCTGGCTGAAATCACAGGTCTGGATGCCGTAACGCTTCAGCCCGCGGCAGGTGCTCATGGTGAATTGACCGGAATGCTTTTGTTTTATGCCTATCACAAAGCAAACGGTAAAAGACATTCCAAAATCCTTGTACCGGATACAGCGCATGGTACCAATCCGGCCAGCGCTTCCCTTTGCGGATATCGTTCAATACCAGTTAAATCGAATGAAAATGGTATTCTTTCCCCTGAAGCCGTGGCTGAAGTTATGGATGATGATACCGCCGGCATCATGGTCACCAATCCGAATACACTGGGACTTTTTGAAGAAAATATAAAGGAAATTGCCGACATTGTCCACTCCAGGGGAGGGCTCATGTATTGTGACGGT
Source organism: Deltaproteobacteria bacterium (assembly GCA_030593645.1). Classification (GTDB taxonomy): domain Bacteria; phylum Desulfobacterota; class Desulfobacteria; order Desulfobacterales; family JAUVGT01; genus JAUVGT01. The sequence goes on along the minus strand of JAUVGT010000243.1, from coordinate 944 downwards.
GCCAATATGAATGCCATTATGGGAGTTGTGAACATCAAAGAGATGGGTATTGATGTCCTTCATTTGAACCTTCACAAAACCTTTTCAACCCCTCATGGGGGCGGCGGACCCGGATCCGGCCCAGTATGTGTAAGAAAAAAACTGGAACCGTTTCTGCCTGTACCCCGTATCATTGAGGAAAACGGAACATACTCATTGACCCATGACGTTCCGAACACCATAGGCAAACTTCACGCTTTTCACGGAAATTTTGGTGTCATGGTCAAAGCATACTGTTATATACTGACCATGGGTGCTGAAGGCCTGAAAAAGGCCAGTCAGCTTGCGGTACTGAATGCCAATTATATCAAGGAAAAGTTAAAGGATGTGCTGCACCTTCCTTATGACAGACCCTGCATGCATGAATGTGTCTTTTCAGACAAGAATCAGTCTGATTATAATATCACCACACTCGATATGGCAAAACGTTTAATCGATTACGGTTTCCATCCGCCAACAATTTACTTCCCGCTGGTGGTACACGGCGCGATCATGATCGAACCGACAGAAACCGAATCCCTCGAGAGTATCGATGAGTTTATCGAGACATTTAAATGTATCGTGGAAGAAGCAAAGCAAAACCCGGAACTTCTGCATGAAGCACCGGTAAAAACCAAAGTCAAGAGACTGGATGAAACCGCGGCTGCCCGAAAGCCCTGTCTGAGGGGGTAAGGAAAAAAGTAGGGAATCAAAACAATCGGAATTCGGAGTCGATATCGGTATCGCAATCGTTTTTATTTTATCAAATAAAACCTGGTCCTTTGGGCCAGGTCAGAGATAAATGGCTCTGCCATAAGAAATAAATCAAAGTGACTAAAGTTCCGGAGTCGCTATAAGCTCCATCTTTTAAATAAAAACAGACAGGATTCATTAACTTTAGGCATTTTAGTCACTTTAGCGCACTT
>JAUVGT010000361.1 GCA_030593645.1 Deltaproteobacteria bacterium | reverse complement strand
ATATTTACGAACAAGGCTGATGAGGCAGTTTATCAGGTTATCCTTAATGCGTTGATATCGGTTGTGCACGAAGCAGAGCAGATAAACAGAAACAATGTCGGTGCTCATCCGGTTTAATTTGTAGATGGTGTAATAATCCACCAGAGAAGCGTAATACTTGATATTCTCATTGGATATCTCAAGATCTGTCAAGAATCGACATGCAAACGTGAATAATGGTTTCACGGTTATGCATTTATTAATTTCAAGGGACATCTCCTTGTAGCTGAAATCTTTTGGTTCCTTTTTCAAAACAGTTAATTCATAAAGATCATTTTCAGTTTTCAGCAAGCTTTTTAATAACGCTTTTATTTCCGGTGTAATTTTTTCTTTGATAGCTGATTCCAAACGGGATCGTTCATTTGTCAAAGCTTTGCCAATAACCTCCTCCTGTAGAAAGGAGTAACCTGGTAAAACAATTTTCTGGTTTTCGAGGTAATTGAGCAACTCTTTAAATATGTAAATAGGCTTGGTGCATACCTTTACCAATTGAATGGCCTTTATTTGTAAAATCTCTTTTGCTGGCTGGTCGCACAAACGGTACCCAAATAAATCTAAAATTCTTTTCTGGATGGAAACGTGGGTCCTTTGGGGAACATCATCTGCAGGGATTTCATTGTTTTCAGGAAAATATTGAATGAGAATATGCTGGACATCTTCTCTTACTGTGCTGAAATCAAACATGAAGAACATATTCTTTGCCTTGAAAAAACCCAATTGAAGAATGAAATTAATTTTTGCTCGTAATGAGCGATGACTGTAAGCTACCTCTTTTTCCATTTGGTTGAGAGAAAAATAGATTAAACGATCTTTATGTGTAAATTGAGGGAATCCAAATAACTTTTCTATTTCATCCTTTACCAAAATGTTTAACCGTTTTTTTGAAATTTTCATATTACCTCCTATAATGATTATAAATTTATAATAAAAACTTTGAATTTTTAAAAAAGTATTATAAATTAAACATTGAAGTAAACCTTTTTTCTGAGAAGATGCCCAATATGTCGATAACTATAGCTTATGTTCGGGTTTCCACGGATGAACAAGATTATCGAAATCAAAAATTTGAACTACTTAATTATTGCGATAAATGAGGGATTAAGATTGACAAATGGCTGGAGGTGAAAATGTCCAGTCGCCGCTCCGCCAAAGATCGACGAATCGATGAACTCGTTAGCAATATAAAATCAAATGATCGATTGTTAGTTTCCGAACTTTCCCGTTTGGACGGAGTACTGGAGAGGTGATACAGTTAATCAAAACATTAACCGACCAAAAGATTGAGTTTATTGCAGTAAAACAGGGCTTCATATCAATTCTCAAAACAGCAAAGATATGACGTCGAAAGTTATGGTGACAATTTTTTAGTTACTGGCCGAGCTGGAACGTGATTTGATTTCAGAACGTACAAAAATGGATTTAGCCAGAGTAAGGGCTTCAGGAAAAAAGCTGGGACGACCGAAAGGACCTGGCAAATCAAAAATCGATGGCAAAGAGGATTTAATAAAAAGTTTATGGAAAAGGGTGTTACAAGAGCAAATATTGCCAAAATTTTGGACGTGTCATGGGGAACGATGGATAATTTTATTAAACGGAATCTTCAATTAACCTTGTTGCACTTTTCGGGGGGATGGGCAAAAAACCCCTTTTTAGTTTTTCAATTAAGCTCTTTTTTTGAGTTTTAACATTATCCTGGGTTTTACCTGGCTTTTCAATTTCCTTCGGGAGTTCCCTTGTGATCTGATTAAAACATTTCGCTAAAGGCTCAAGGTTGCCGTTAAAGCCTTCTTTTACGGCGTGATGATATACATGTTTGGGAACTTTTTTAAAATCGATGTCATATCCGGCTTGTCTGCCAAGTTCTTCAAAATATAACTGGTTCGTTCGCCCATTCCCTTCACGGAATGGATGATGAACGTTAAACGAATTATAGTGAAGTGCGGCCTCTCGTACAAAATCAAAGCGGTCTTTTTTATCTTTAAGAAAATTCCTGTCTATTAAAATGCCGATGGAATCAGACATGGTTCTTTCTAAATGTTTGTTTGTAGAAAAAGAGTTGCCCTCCTTTGACATATCTATTGTCCGGTATTTTCCAGCCCATTTATAAAGATCCTGAAACATTTCTTTGTGAAGGTTCTTATAAAATTCGTGGTTTAAAACGGGATTTGTTTTTCTAAATTCTTTTTTAAGTCTGATTGCATGGGCACCGGCGTATTTGTATTCGCGGGACCTAAGTTCTGCAGAAATTTCGATTCCAAGATTATTTTTTAAAACGTGCGAATTTGGATAGCAGTAAGGATCTTGGGACATTAAATAACACCGTCTTTCTTTTTCAGATATTGCATAAATTCATCATGGGTTAACATGCCAGAAACTAAAAGCTCCATATCCTTTTTATCTTCGTCCGTTGGTGTGATGTCCTCAAATTCGCAGATATGATCCCACTGAGATAAGTATTTACGGTTTTCCGCTTCTTCTTCGGGTGTTATAGTAGGCTTAAGATTTTCCATTATATAATCCCTCCAATGATCAGGCGTTAATTCGCCCGACAATAGTTTTTCCATGTGTTTTGCGGCCATACCCTCCCCCCTGTTTATTTCAATTTGCTTACTTAAACCCTTTACTTTTTCCATTCTTTCGCCAGCTCCTTACATATCAACATATCTGTACAGGGTTGTCTTTGAAATATTCAACGTCGTGCATATTTCTTTGATACTTATATTCTTATCTGCGTGCATTTTTTTGGCGGTCCGGACTTTCGTATCGTCGGGGGATATCGGTTTTCTTCCGCCAAGTTTTCCTCTAGCCCGGGCGGCCTTCAAACCGGCTTGAGTCCGTTCCTTGATGAGTTCCCGCTCGAACTGTGCAAGAGCAGCAAATATATTAAAAACCAGCTCTCCAGAGGCTGTGGTGGTGTCTATGGCTCCATCCTTTAACGATTTGAAACCGATCCCCATATCTTTTAATTCGGTCACAACCGACACTAAATGTTGCATTGATCTTCCCAGGCGATCCAGCCGCCACACAACCAGAGTATTGCCTTTTTTAAGTGTGGCCAGACATTCATCCAACCCTGGGCGCTGGCTTTTCACACCGCTTATTTTGTCGGAATAAACCTTCTTGCATCCTGCGGCTTTAAGCTCCGCGATCTGCATTTTGAGATCCTGGTCCGCCGTGCTTACTCTTGCATATCCGATTAGTTTTTTCATGAGAGAAAAGTACCATTAACCAACACTTTTGTCAAGTTATAAGAACTTTGATAATAGTACGGTGAAATGGTACTAAAAAGGGGCTGATTTTGCCTGTTTTGAGCCTGTTTTTAAAAGTCCCATCAAACGATCGTTTGATGGGACTTTTATTTATTGCTATTTCATGGGTGGTTAACAAGTAAATTCATTCCTTATTTTACTTTTTTGCGGGTTTAGGCAAAAACTCCCAATTTGCCAGTGCTATTCTTTAAAACGGAAATCCTACAGGACAAAAAGGCAGCTATGTTTCCACTGGGCCTGTATAGATATCTTGATATGTAAGGCGAAATTAAACATTTGGATGAAATGCTTCACAGGATCCGCCAGCTCCGAAAACGCGATAAAATCGACCTTCTGAGAGCCTCATATTTAAACGATATTTAAAGGACAAAGGCTTTGCCACTAAGGAAATCGCGTGTCTTTGAAGGATAGTTGCACATTTGGGTGAAAATCCCCATAGGATGTTCCAGGGAATTAAGTGAGGGCGGGATCACCCGAATCCCGCCCAGATCAGAATTCTTTAAATACCATCAAGAGGACTTTTCACACCCATTAAATTCTTTTGAGACAAATGAGTATAGATCATCGTGGTTTTTATGCTGGAATGTCCTAAAAGTTCCTGAACAGTGCGAATATCGTAACCGTTTTCCAGCAAATGAGTCGCAAACGAATGCCTCAGAGTGTGCACCGTAACCCGTTTCCCGATACCGCCCTGCCCTGTTGCTTTCTTGATGGCCCTTTGAAGGTTGGTCGGATGAAGGTGGTGTCTACGCATGATTTTTGATCTTGGATCGATGGAAAGTTTATGAGAGGCAAACACCCATTGCCAGTACCATTCTTTTCCGGCATTGGGATATTTCCGTTCCAGAGCATGGGGTAAATAAACACCTGGCACATTGTTTTCCTGATCTTGAGCATGCAACGCCCAGGCTTTCCGGACCTGGTCCCCCAGGTCCTCTTTGATCTGTTTCGGCATAAGGGTTTCTCGATCTTTATCCCCTTTACCGGCTCGAACAATCAACCGGTGACGTTTAAAATCAACGTCTTTAATTCTCAAGTTCAAACATTCCCGAAGCCTCAACCCACCCCCGTAGATGGTTTTGGCCATCAGCAGGTTTGTACCTCGTATGTATTGAAACAGCTTTCCTATTTCTTCTTGAGTTAAAACCACAGGCAACCTTCTGTTTTGTTTTGCCCGGACCACATCATCAAGGGTATCGATTTCAATGCTTAATATGTGGCGATAAAGAAACAATACCGCATTGAAAGCCTGATTTTGTGTGGCTGCAGCGACCTTTCGGTCTGCGGCCAAATGGGTCAGATAATCTTTTACGTCGGTCTGATTTAATTGATGGGGAGATTTACCTTTCAAAAACCGGTAATAGGATCTGATCCAGCCCATATAGGTTGTCTCAGTCCTTCTGGAAAGATGTCTTAATCTAATCATTCTGATCATTTCATCAGCAACAGCTTTCCACTGTTTGACCGGTGCCGCTGAATTTTGAACCGGGGTGGATGATTTGTGCCTTTGACAAATACGGTAAAGACCGATTGCATCGCTGGCTTGCTGCACCTGCCAGTCTTCGTATGTCCTGGAAAGTTTTTTAAGATATCGATGGATATCGTCTGAAGAGAAAGGCAAACCCGGTTTGATGTCGCAAAAATCATGAAATCTGGTAACCCAGGTTAAATAATACGGCAATTTTTTTTATTAGCGATCTTTTTTGACAACAGGTAATCCTTGAATTCATTCATGACATTTCCTCCTTTTTTTAGGGTTGTTATATAGACTCTGTATAACATGCCATATAGGCACGTAAAGCAGACTGGCCATTTTTATGACATTTTTATGC
>JAUVGT010000317.1 GCA_030593645.1 Deltaproteobacteria bacterium | reverse complement strand
CCCAAACGCAGTCATCATGATGACAGGGAGCAGGCTGTATTTGGAACGGATATTAATCAAGACATCTATCCCATTCATATTCGGAAGCAGGTAGTCCGTTATAACAAGACTAATTTCACCCTTATAGGTTTCAAGGAGCTCAACGGCCTCCTCACCCGATTCAACAGTAATAATATCATAATTGCATTTTATTAAAAGCTTCTCGAGCATGCGTAAGATTTCTTTTTCATCATCGATTATGAGAAGCTTTATTTTGGATTCAGATCTGTTGTCCATTATATATACCATATCCTTTCAAACATATTTCCTCCGATAAATCTATCATCACAGATAATACTGATGATCAGTTACATAAATTCGCAGAATAAAATCGGTACTATTGAATTGAACGGAAATAAGGCTTTGAAATATATTATCGGTCAATTATTTTGAAACATTAATTTTTTCCTTATTTCAATTTGATTAAATTTGAGACCTATACATAATTAATTGAATTTATTTATTAAAATATTTAACCCCTTAGGATAAAATTTCAATTCCAAGCAATCCTTGCAATTATCCAAATAAATGGTAAAATTAATTTTTTATGAGGTCAGCTTACCGATTTTATTACGCTTTTGACTGCAATTCCGTTTACATGAACAATAAGAAACAGGTACTATACAACATAATGGTCCATTTAATAAATCTGCATAAAACTTATAAAACCGCCGGCAACCGGCTGCACGTGCTTAAAGGGATTAACCTGCATGTCAGAAAAGGTGAATTTGTGTCAGTCATGGGATCTTCTGGCTCGGGTAAATCAACGCTGCTCAATATCATGGGCTTGCTGGATTCTTATGATAAAGGTGAATATCACCTTAACAACACCTTGATAACTGAAATGAGTGAAACAAAAGCAGCTCATTTACGCAGTCGTTTTTTTGGCTTTGTGTTCCAGTCATTCAACCTTATTTCTTTTAAAACCGCGCTGGAAAATGTTGCACTACCCCTTTATTACAAAAAAACAGGAAGAAAAAAGAGAAATAAAATAGCTCTGGAATACCTTGAAAAAATGAATCTAAAAGAGTGGGCCAATCATCTTCCCGGTGAACTATCGGGCGGACAGCAACAAAGAATTGCAATTGCGCGTGCGATGATCTCTGAACCACAAGTAATCCTGGCAGATGAGCCAACCGGGGCTCTTGATACAGAAACATCTTACGGCATGATGGAACTCTTAAAAAAAATCAACAAATCCGGGGTCACCATTATCATCGTCACCCATGAACATGATATTGCATCACATACCGACAGAATTATCCGGATAAAAGATGGAGTCATTCAAAATGGTCGCGAAGCATAGAAATTATAACATTTGGAGCTGTCATGAAAATTGATTTTGATAGTCTGCAGGAAATATTCAGCTCCATAAAAAAAAACAAACTCAGAACGTTTCTTACCGGGTTTAGCGTATCATGGGGTATATTTATGCTGATTCTCCTGCTGGGGGCAGGTACAGGTATTGAAAATGGTGTAAAAAATGAATTCAAAAGCAAAGCAACAAATAGCATTATGGTATGGAGGAGTTATACAAGTCTACCTTATAAAGGAATGAAACCCGGCAGATTGATCACATTTGTTGATGATGATTACAATGAATTAAAAAATTCATTGAGGCACGTGGATCACATCACAGGCAGCTACTATTTGGGAAGATCCAATTCAGTTGCATATAAAAACGAATCCGGATCATTTCAAGTTATTTCTTCTCATCCTGATCATCGTTACCTTGAAAGAACGATACTCATTAATGGCCGATTAATTAATGATATTGATATTAAGATGTTCCGGAAAGTTGCTGCCATTGGGATTCATGTGAAAGAGCTTCTCTTTAAAAAAGAATCCGCTATCGGGAAATATATTATTATCAAAGGGACACCATTCAAGGTCGTTGGCGTTTTTACAGATGAATCCAGTGAAAGGCATCTGAGTATGGTCTATCTGCCGATTTCCACAGCCAGAAAAATTTTTGGCGGTGAAAACAAAATGCAGTTGCTCATGTTTACAACAGGGAATGCCACGGTTAGTGAAAGTCTTAAGATTGAAAAATTTGTGCGAGAAAGACTTGCAAAACGCCACAATTTTTTACCTGAAGATAAAAAGGCAATTTATATCCGTAATAACCTGGAACAATTTAAAAAATACATAAACCTGTTTGCCGGGATCAGGATATTTATCTGGATTATAGGCATTGGTACTATCATTGCCGGCATAGTCGGTATAAGTAATATCATGCTGATAACCGTTAAGGAAAGAACCAGGGAAATCGGGATTCGAAAAGCTCTCGGTGCGACACCTTTATCCATAATCAGCCTTGTTCTTATTGAATCAATATTAATTACCATATTCTCAGGTTATGTCGGTTTGGTTGCCGGTGTTTTTCTGATCGAAACGGTGGCGACCTGGATGCCCCCGGTAGATTTTTTCAGTAATCCTCATGTTAATATCGAAGTCGCATTGGGTGCAATCATAATACTTGGTTCTGCAGGTGTTCTGGCCGGTTTTATACCGGCACGAAAAGCGGCCGGGATAAAACCAGTAGATGCATTGATGGAAGAGTAAAAAATCCAGGTCCGGTGTGAATCGGATAGAAGCTGCTAACACCATTCAATTCATTGAGTCCGCCTGAAGAGTATAAACTTTTTTTAGGAATTCATAATGATATTTGACAAGGATCACTGGCAGGAAATAATTATTACCGTAAGGGGTAACCGTCTTCGTTCTTTTTTAACGGCATTCGGTGTATTCTGGGGTGTTTTTATTCTGATCATTATGCTCGGTGCTGGTAATGGACTAAAGAACGCTGTAATGAAAGAATTTGACTCTCTTGCTGTCAATAGTGTTTTTGTTTGGGGGCGAAACGCAACAAAACCTTATAAAGGATTACCGGCGGGCAGATGGATCGGCCTGAACACAGGTGATATTGAAGCGCTCAAATCGAGCATCCCTGAGTTAGATCGCCTGGCTCCCAGGAACCAGCTGGGAGGATTTCAAGGTACTAGAACAGTTACCAGAAAAGAAAAAAGCCATTCGTTTTATATATATGTTGATTACCCTGATATTTTGCATATCCAGTTAATGGATATAATCATGGGTAGATTTATTAACAATCTTGATCTGCGAGAAAGGAGAAAGGTTGCAGTTGTTGGGAAAAGAGTATATAAGCTACTTTTCAGCGAGAATGAAAACCCCATAGGAAAACATATTCTGATCCAGTGAGTCTGGTTTAAAGTCATCGGGGTTTTCAAAACAAAGAATACAGGAGATAACGCCGAAGAAGAGACACAATCTGTATTTATTCCATTTACCACATTCTCACAAGCATTTAATTTTAGCAATAAAGTCAGATGGTTTTCAATGACTCCCGTAAAAAATGTCGCTGCTTCAATTCTTGAAAAAAAAGTAATCGCAGTTCTCACAAAGCGTCATCATGTCGCCCCGGATGACGAGCTCGCATTTGGACGTTGGAACGCTGAAAAAGAATATAAAAAATTAACAGGGCTGTTCAGAGGTATTAATCTATTGTTCTGGTTTGTAGGCACCCTCACTCTGATAGCTGGCATCATCGGAGTCAGCAATATTATGCTTGTAGTAGTAAAGGAAAGGACCAGGGAAATCGGCATAAAGCGTGCAATTGGTGCCACCCCCATGCACATTATCTCACAGATTATCCTGGAGGCCCTGCTGCTAACTTTATTTTCCGGATATATCGGCCTTGTTGCCGGTGTAGTATTGATTGAAACCGTTTCATATCAATTAAACCTTCTGAATAATGAATCAATAATGTTCAAAAATCCATTTATCGATTTCAATACCGGTGTGTTTGCACTTTTCATACTGGTTCTATTCGGTGTATTGGCAGGTCTTATTCCCGCGAAAAGGGCTGTGGAGATCAAACCGGTTGAAGCGATAAGAAATGAATAAAAAATTGAAAATTACAATCAAACTCATAGCAGCCATAATCATACTTTTTGTCTTTATCGGAACAATTGTTTTTCTCTACACTAAATCCAGAAAAAAACCGATTGTCTATCAGACAAAACAGCCTATAGTCACCGATATTATTAAAAAGACGGTTGCAACCGGTTCTGTCGTTCCGAGAAAGGAAATCACTATAAAGCCACGTATATCCGGAATTATTGAGAAAATCTATGTTGAACCCGGTGATCTCATTGAAAAAGACGGCCTGATCGCAAAAATAAAAATAATCCCGGATATGATTAAACTCAATAACGCTGAATCAAGATTTAAAAAGAGCAAAATAAACCTTAATGACGCAAAAAAAACATATATCAGGCAAAAAGGGTTGTTTGATAAAAAAATAATCTCTGAATCAAAATTCCTTGAATATGAACTCTTATACCATACTGCCAGAGAAGAATATGAATCAGCAGAAAAAAACCTGCAGCTAATCAGAGATGGCATGACTCAGAAATCGAATCAGAATACAAACACACTGATTCGATCCACAATCAATGGAACGATTCTGGAAGTACCGGTAAAAGAAGGGATTTCTGTAATTGAAACCAACACATTCAACGCCGGGACCACGATTGCTGTTGTGGCGGACATGAAAGATATGATATTTAATGGTAAAGTTGATGAATCAGAAGTGGGTAAAATCAAGCTGGGTATGGATCTGATCCTATCAATTGGTGCGATCGAAGATGAAATATTCGACGCTAAGCTTGAATACATCTCTCCTAAAGGTATTGTGGAAAACAGTACTACAAAATTTGAAATAAGGGCAAAACTTAAACTGAATAAAAAATATTTCCTTCGCGCGGGTTTCAGCGCGAATGCTGATATTGTGTTAGACAGAAAAAATAAAGTGCTTGCATTAAATGAAAGCCTTCTTCAGTTTGAAGGGGAAAAGATTTTTGTTGAAATTGAGGCAAATCCAAATCACTATGAAAAACGATATATTGAAACCGGTCTCTCCGATGGAATTAATATTGAAATAAAATCCGGTTTGACTGAAAATGAAAAGATTAAAGTCTGGAACAGTGTGGTCAAATAAATATCCGGAAAGGGCTTAGACCTGTCTCGCCATAGCTTTGACGGCGGCGTAACGATATCACAAGACATTTTGTATTATCTCTGACCTGGCCCTCAGGACCAGGTTTTATTTGATAAAACATAACCGGGAGGAGAAAAAATGAAAAAAAATATTTTATTTTTTAGTCTTTTAATCACAGTTTTTTTATTAGTGGGTTGTGCGGGTTCAACAAGGCTGATGAAACCGGCGGATGACGCTTCATATGAACCATTAGCGGATAAGGCCGTTGTTATTTTTATGCGTCCTCAAACCCTGGGATTTGCTGTTCAGTCGGTTGCATATGATATTATTGGGAATGAAAACAAACTGGTTGGAATTGTATCGGCCAAGAAAAAAGTTGCCTATATCACCAATCCCGGTGAACATCTGTTTATGGTTATCGGCGAAAGTGCCGACTTTATGAAAGCCGATTTGACAGCAGGCAAAACGTATTATGCCCTGGTAACTCCGCGTATGGGGTGGAATAAAGCCCGCTTTTCACTGACACCCGTTCAAAAAAATCAGGTAAACCTTTCAAACCTGGAATCATGGAAAAAAGCCTGCATATTTACAGAGAATACTGAATCTTCACGTCAATGGGCGGAAAAGCATGCTCGTAATGTTGAGGGCATGAGGGTCAGGTATTATGAAAAATGGAAACAGAAACCCAAAGAGAATCAGCCTTCTCTTAAACCAGAAGATGGTTTCTAAAAAATGGTGAATGTCCGAGTCCAAAGGTGCCTGTCTGGGATACACACCTGGG
>JAUVGT010000228.1 GCA_030593645.1 Deltaproteobacteria bacterium | reverse complement strand
CGAACCAAACCGAACCTCCATGGATTCAGAGCCCATGACGACAGAACCCGAATTAAACAGCAAACTTCAGGGAATTACTTCCAAGCCGGGAGTTTATTTAATGAAGAGTGCCTTCGGGAAAATCATATATGTCGGCAAAGCAAGAAATTTGAAAAAAAGACTTGCTTCATATTTTTCAAAATCTGTTCAGATCGATTTAAAAACGATGACTCTTGTCAAAAAGATTACGAACTTTGAGACGATTATTACAACCACTGAAAAAGAAGCACTTATTCTCGAATCAAATCTGATCAAACGCTACAAACCAAAATATAATATTGTTCTGAAAGATGATAAGCGTTATCCATCATTAAAGCTCGACCTGAATCACCCCTATCCGAATCTTTCAATTGTCAGAAAGATAAAAAAAGATGGAGCGGTATATTTTGGTCCATATTCTTCCGCGCAATCGGTCAGGCAGACCCTCAAGGCCATTCACCGGACTTTTAAATTGAGAAAATGCAACAAAAGAGAATTTAACAACAGAACAAGACCCTGTCTTAACCATCAGATTCAGAATTGTTATGCTCCATGTTGTAATAAAATAAGCGATAACTCATATTCAAAAATAGTAAAAGAAGTCATACTTTTCTTAAATGGGAGAACGGATGATTTAATCAAAAATACCAAGGCTCAAATGATAAAAGAGTCCCAGGACCAGGAATTCGAAAAAGCGGCTATGCTTCGAGATAAGGTGCTTGCACTTGAGAGAACTCTTGAAAAACAGGTTGTGGTGACAACAGACTTTATGGATAGAGACGTTTTCGCTTTGGAAAGAACGGCGGAACTCTCACTGATCACAATTCTTTTTATTAGGGGTGGTAATCTTATAGGAAGCAGGCATTTTGATTTTACAGAAACAATGTCATCTGATGAAGAAGTAATTAGAACATTTATTAGACAGTATTATGAGAAATCACCTTTTATTCCAAAAGAAATATTAATACCTGTAGATCTTAAAGATAAAATATATCATGAAGAGTGGCTCAAAAAAATTAAACAATCAAAAGTCCGTGTACTATTTCCCCAAAAAGGTAAGAAATCAGACCTGCTGAAAATGGCCAAACAAAACGCAAAAAATGAATTAAAAGACAAAATTGAAAAAGCCATCAGTGATATAGAACTGCTTTTGAAATTGCAGAAAAGACTAATTATGGACAAATGCCCAAAACGGATTGACTGTTTTGACAATTCAAATATCTCAGGATCTGATCCGGTCGCGGGAATGGTAGTATTTGAAGACGGAAAGCCAAAAAAAGTATTATATCGAAAGTATAAAATAAAAAATGTCAAAAAGCAGGACGACTACGCGTATATGGAAGAAGTACTGAAAAGACGATTTGGAAAAGGTGAAAAATCAAAACCCTATCCGGATCTGTTAATGGTTGATGGCGGTAAGGGACAGTTGAATATCGCTGTTAGTGTCTTAAGCAAGTTTAATTTAAATAATACTTTTAGAATAGTTGGAATCGCAAAAAAGGATGAAGCAAAAGGAGAAACTCAGGATAAAATATATATTCAGGGCAGGGTTAACCCGATCAATTTTGGAAAAGAGGGGAACTTACTGCTTTTTCTTCAAAGAATAAGGGATGAAGCACACAGGTTTGCCATAACGTTTCATAGAAAACGCCGTTCAATGGCATATAAACGTTCAGTTCTAGATGTGATCCCGGGAATAGGAAAAAAAAGAAGAGTATTACTGTTAAAGCATTTTAAAAGCCTAAAAAGGATAAATTCGGCTACTGTAGAGGAAATCAGTTCTTTACCCGGTATTAATTCAAATATAGCGAAAATGGTATATGACCATTTGAAGATTGTTAATGAAACGTAAAATATTGAAATATACCTCCTGCCTTAGAATGATAATGTTTTAAGAAGTTCTTTCAGTTCTTCTACCGCGTCTGCGGATTTTTTAAGGGCCGTTTGTTCCTGATCCGTTAGCTTGATTTCAATCACATCCTCGACACCTTTGGCTCCAAGTTTTACCGGGACACCGATAAATAAATCTTTTAGCCCATATTCACCTTCCAGATAAGTCGCGCAAGGCAGAATTTTTTTCTTGTCTTTCAGAATAGACTCAGCCATTTCTACTGCCGCAGAAGCCGGTGCATAATACGCACTGCCGGTTTTCAGTAATTTTACAATTTCAGCTCCGCCATTTGCTGTCCTGTCCACTAGCGCTTTTATTCGATCTTCGGATAATAATTCAGTAATCGGAATGCCGGCGACTGTGGAATATCTTGGCAGGGGAACCATAGTATCTCCATGCCCGCCAAGAACAAAAGCGTGAGTGTTTTCCACGGATACATCAAGTTCCATGGCAATAAAGGTTCTAAATCGTGCTGAATCGAGTACTCCCGCCATACCTACGACACGATTTTTCGGAAAACCGCTGGTTTCGTATGCCACATGACACATGGCGTCAAGCGGGTTGCTAACAATAATGAGTATTGATTCCGGTGATAACGTGGCGATCTGACGTGTTACATTTTTCATAATACCAGCGTTCGTACTGATCAGGTCATCTCGGCTCATTCCAGGTTTTCTCGGTATTCCGGCGGTTATGATTACGATATCGGAACCGGCTGATTCTTCATAGTTATTTGTACCAATAATATGCGCATCATGTTTCTCGATGGGTGAAGCTTCAGATAAGTCAAGAGCTTTGCCTTGCGGAACCCCTTCTATAATATCGATTAGGACGACATCGCACAGTTCTTTTTCTGCGAGACGCTGCGCCACGGTTTCTCCTACATGACCGGCACCCACTACAGTCACTTTTTTTATCATGATGGTTTTCCTCCGAATATGAAATAATTATTTAAAAAAAGACGCATTAATTATTGAAGATTATTTCTGATTAATAGTGATTAAGCAATACCAAATTTGAATTTTAAAGAAAAAATAGAATGAATCGATAACATTATCATTGATCAAAATTGTTTGATGTGCAATATGGACAAAATCTTATTGGTGTTCAGATATTGACATTAGACACAAAATATGTATATATTTAAAAAGTTTAAACTATGTCCTCCCTTCGGGAAAAATGACCGGAAGGCCGTTGTTGTGAAAGTTAGCATCTTTTTCCCTCATTATTTGAAAACTGCATATTTGTGTATTACCAATGGACGGATTTCTTTATATTACAGTGCACAATGAAAGAAATAAAAACATTAATACAGGAAGCTGAAATTTACCAGTCACAGGGATTACTGCAAGATGCCCTGAGACAATATATTTCAGCATCAAAAATTTTACTAAAGAAAGAACAGTCCGAGAAGAAAAACATGCTGATGAGATCCATCACAAAAAAAATACATCAACTGGAACAGAGCCTTTATAATAATCAGCAGGACCTCAAAACACCCAAGTTATCAAAAAAATCTCAGGACCTTGTCAAAAACCTTTCATCCTATTCCAAAAAACTTGGGAAAGATGAAGCCTTGCTTGAGGGTGCGATGTCTCTTGCTAAATTGGGACAATATAAAAGCGCGATAACTGAGTTTAATAAGTTGTTAACTAACAAAAAATTATGTGTGCATGCTGCGAAAAATATAATTCGTAACTTTATCGCGCTTTCAAAGCCGGAGATGGCGGTAAAGCATTATAAGAGATGGATTGAAAAAAAACGGTTTCAAAACAGGCAATTTGAAAATATTCGCTTATTCTTAGAGAGCAATCTTAAAAACAAAGGTTTTGAGAAGCTCCTGTCAAGTCATAATGACACTATTCCGGAGAAGCCGCCGACGAGTAATAACCAACCCATTGATGATGAACCGGAAGAACCGCTTGATATCATTTCGATCGGAATTATTTTGGAAAACAGATCCAAAGAGGAAACTCTTGAATTGGATGTAAATTTCCAGAGTGGAAACAATATTAATGTCATTTTAACGAGTAATGATCATAAACTCGTTGAACATTACAGTGTCGGATACAAAATTCCGCAAATACGATTTTTTTTAGTGAATGCGCTATTTATCGGGCAAGGCATTGTATCATCATTTTCAAAAATCACTTTGGGGCCCAAGATAGATAATTACAGTCTTGATTTTGAAATTATCGATTAAATATATATTGACTAATCACAGTCAGGTTAACTATAAGAATATATTTAAATATAAATATTATTGCAGGTTTAAGCCAGAAATGATATGAAATGTTTTTGGGACAGATTTTTCGCTGTCACCGCTAATTATTTTGCTTGGAGTTTGATTATATGGCTATTGTTAATTTAAAAAAACGCGAAATCGAGTGCAAAATCGTATACTACGGGCCCGGAAGATGTGGAAAAACGACAAATCTGGAATACATTCATAAAGCGTTTAAGAAACAGGTCACCAGCGAGATGGTATCAATCAATACCGATGGCGACCGAACACTCTTTTTCGATTTTTTGCCGATGGAACTCGGTAAGTTAAAAGGCTGTGATGTGAGAGTGCATTTATATACGGTTCCTGGACAAGTACAATATACTTCCACCAGAAAACTTGTATTAAGGGGAGTTGACGGAATTGTATTCGTTGCTGATTCTCTCGAAGTCAGACGTGAAAAGAACATGTTGTCATTAAAAGACTTGCACCAGAACCTTAAAGAATACGGATTAAGCATTCTTAAAATTCCTCTTGTACTCCAATTTAATAAAAGAGATCTCGCAAAAGAGGGAATTCCATTAATGTCAGCTGAACAAATGGAAAAAGACTTAAATAAACAGTTAAAAGTTCCTTCATATCCAGGAAGTGCGATAACAGGTGAAGGTGTAGGGAAAACCCTACAGGCGTGTTTAAAATTAACGATTCAGTCCTTGAAAAAAGAATTGAGCTGGAATGATTAAATTTTAAATGATGGATAGAAATATCGCAATTTCAGGCAGCCTAGAATTTCTCAACCTGGGTGAGATTTTACAAATTTTAGGCACAAGCAACAGTACTGGAATATTAAGGCTGATGAGTAAGTATACTCAAAATACCGGTATAGTGTATATTGATGGCGGCAATCCGGCGGATGCCTCTAACGGGGCATTATCTGGAATTGAGGCACTTTTCTCACTTTTCGGATGGGTTGAGGGGAGTTTTGAATTCAATCAGGAAAGCATTAAGAAAAAAAACATCATAAACAAAAACAGGATGGAAATCATTCTGGATGGGACACGACTTGTAGATGATGGTAAAGTTGAAAAAGTGGGTCCGGTTTCGTATAAAAAAGATGTTTCGGAAGGCAAAAATAAAGAAAAAACCGTTCCGATAATAAAAGGGCCATTTGTAGATTATACGTATGTCGTAGATGAAGAAGAATTTTTTGATGGTGATGATATCGTTATAGAAGGAAACTACGGCAGCTGGATGTGGGTCATACTTGAGGGAGTGATAGAGATCGCAAAGGATACACCCAAAGGGCTTGTAAATTTACTCAGGATCAGTGAAGGTGCTTTTATCGGCAGTGTTGCCTCTTTTTATTCAGAAGGTAATGTCAGAAGCGCGACAGCTAAGGCAATAGGTCATGTTCAACTTGGAATGCTTGATTCACAACGTCTTTCAGCGGAATACGCAGCAATGACTACCGAATTGCGTGGAATAATTAAAAGCCTTGATAAACGGATGAAGCTGGTAACAGATTGTGCGGTCAGTAAGTATTTAAATAAGGATAAACAAGATACAGCCATAAAAAATAAAAAAGTAGTCATTGAACAGGGAAAATCGGAAGAGCGTCTTTTTATGATCAACAATGGTAATGTAACCATTCTAAGGAATACAAAAAACAGTGTAATTCCTCTGATGAGTCTTGAAAAAGGTGATTTTTTTGGAAAAATTCCATTTTTAAATATGGGCCATGAACCTCATTCAGCATCAGTTCTGGCTTCAAAAGATTTAAAAATTACTGCAGTGGATTCCACGGCGCTGCAAAAAGAGTATAATCAATTAACTTCCGCTTTTAAAAGTATAATTGAAAATCTCGCAACATATATTTCAGTTACGACATCCATTACAATTGAGCATCATGACAAACTGAATAAGCCTGTGAAATCTTGATTTTATGATACAGGATACGATATCAGTCTAATTATACATGAACCATACTGAAACAGTTAGATGTGAAAATTATGATTAAAAATGAAAAACGAAAATCCGCAAGAATCGCTTCTTTAAATCTGTCATATATTCAGATTGGTGGGAAGGATGAGCCCGAAAAAAACACAATGGGAAGAACACTCAATGTTTCCGAATGTGGAATACTTCTCGAAACTCATTTTCCTGTTGAGATGAATAGTGATCTATTACTCTCAATCGGTTTAGGTGAAGAGGTCGTAGATATAAAGGGTAAGGTTGTTCACACCGCTGAATGTAAGAATAAAAAATATGAAATGGGTGTTGAGTTTATCGAAAAGGACGATGCAACAAAAAAAGTTTTAAAAAAGTTTATTAAGGCTTTTAAGGAAGAACAAAAAAAATAACAATCAATGATAACCATTATAAAAAAAACACTTTCCGAATGATCACAACCCGCCAAAGATATCCGAATGCCCTGTATTGATCAACAAACAAAAACAATCACGTTTACGGTTGATTCGATACCTTTATCAGAAATAAATCACACCGATGATTCATATCGTGTTACAACAAACAATAAATGTGAAGATCTGATTGAATCGATTTCAGAAATTGGATTAATCAATCTACCCATATTACGTCAAAACCAACACGGGTATTATATTATATCAGGATTTCGCCGTATTGCGGCCTGCAGGAATTTAAAATTAAATTCAATTCAGGCTCGAATAGTAGTAAAATGTAATTCAGAGATCGAGCTTGTTAAACTTGTCATAGCAGATAACAGTTGCCAAAGATCTTTGAATCTTATTGAATGTTCCAGATCGATACAACTGCTGAATCATCATATTACTGAAAAAAAAGATCTCTTTGAAATTTCGGAAAAACTTGGCATTGTAAATAGCCTTCCGCTTTTTACAAAAATAGAAAAGCTTTGCCGGTTACCTGACCTTATTCAAAACTGTATCTTAGACAATACAATTTCACTGTCTATGGCAATTGAACTCAGTACTTTAAAAAAGGAAGAAGGAGTCGCATTTGCGCTTCTTTTCAAAAATCTTCAAATCGGTTTAAACTTACAAAATGAATTAATGACGCTGATTCAAGAAATTTCGTCACGTGATACCACTCCATTGCTGGCAATACTATATGAAAAAGAATTGCAGGAGCTGGTTAAGTCGGAAGAATATACACGGCCGCAAATATCACAACAAATCAGGTTATATCTAAGGAAGATGCGTTATCCGAGAATAACAGCTTATGAAAAAAAAATTCGAACGGATATAAATAATTTAAAACTGGGTCCAAAAACCGTAATAAAACCGCCCAAAAATTTTGAGGGAACCGGATATAATTTAAATTTAGCGTTTCATAATATTCATGATTTAAAGAACCATCAGTCAACTCTTGAGAAACTAATCAAATCTCCTGAATTAAAATCAATATTAAACAATTGACTTACAATAAACGTATACAATATATAACCATGCAATGTCCACAAATTGTCAGCAATGGTCACCGTCTCAAATGAATACATAAAAAGAAGAAACATGAATCCATATCAAACAACCATCCATTCACTCGTACCAAGAATATTGTCGATGCAAAATCGTAATCCCATGTCTTCAACACAGGGATGTTTTGATAGAAATTACTGGCATTTTAAAACAATCATCGATTTTCCATCCGCTACTTATCAACAAGTTGTATTGGGTCTTAGTAAATTGTATTCTACTGAGTCTCAAAACAATTCATATTTTAAACATCCGGTGATTAAAGATTCGATCGTTTCAGGAATTTTATATTGGTCTCAAATTCAAAACAGTGATGGTAGTTTTAATGAATACTATGAGAATGACAGCAGTTTCTGCCCGACTTCATTTACAACCTATGCCATTGCCAATGCGTATTATCTAACTTCTGAAATATTTTCAAAAGACGAA
>JAUVGT010000424.1 GCA_030593645.1 Deltaproteobacteria bacterium | reverse complement strand
GTAAAACCAATTTCCCTTCAGTCTCTTGGTAATCGGAGACTGGAGGGAAAACCATCCTTTCATATTTCCCGCCAATACTGTAAGGCCAATGTCAAAAAAAATACTAAGCTACTTGTTTCCTCGAGTGTTGGTTTTAACTTTTGCCCTGTCACTGGTATTACCGGCTCATGATTTTGTTATCAGTCTGGATGCCGGCGGATACACCATCTGGCTGGCAAGGCTTATATGGGTCATTTCCGTACCGGTTATTTTTTGCTCCATCCTGGTCATAATCGCCTTTTTACGAAACCGTTAAAAAATGATGAACTCGTAAAAATTCCGAATTAGACGGTTTCGTAAAGAGTTCAAATTCAAGGCGTGCAAATTTTGTAATGATGAAACGTACTTATAGTACGTTGAATGATTGCAAAATGCAGCACAACGCAGAAGTTGGACTTTTTACGAGACCGTCAAAAATAATAGTCAAAACCAGATGCTATTGCTTGCATGAGTGTGGATTCCATGCTACACATTTTTTTATATTTTGATCGGTGGTGTACGGAAAAATCGGTAAACTAAAATCGGAACTTACGAAAATGAAAATTCCCCGTGTAATGGTGTTGGGTGTAGGCTGTACATTATTCTCTGATGAGGGTTTTGGTGTACGGGTGATTGAAAAACTGGAGGAAGACTACAGTTTTCCGGATGATGTCGCGATTGTAGACGGAGGTGTTCTTGGAACCAACCTGCTGGGTGTGATTTCTTTACCCGACCATCTTGTTGTCGTGGACGCGATTCGGAATAAAGGGAATCCCGGAGACCTTTACCGGCTGGAGGGTGATGCCATCCCCGAGCGTATCCGGGCGAAAAATTCCCTCCACCAGGTGGATTTTTTAGAGGCATTAACCCTTTGTCAGGCCCTTGACAAGGTTCCGAAGACTGTCATTGTCGGTATTGAACCTCATGATATCGATACGTTAAGTATTGAGCTGACGCCGGTTACAAAGGTAAAAGTTGAACCGGTGATTGAGATGGTTTTGAAAGAGCTCGACCGTCTCGGCGTTTCATATAAAAAAGGAGCCAAAAAGAATGTGTCTTGCGATCCCATCTAAAATTGTAAAAATCGAAAACGGAATGGGCACGATCGATGTGGATGGTGTACAGAGAAAATGCAGCCTGCTACTGGTAGAAGATGCCAGTGTTGGTGAATATGTCATCGTTCATGCCGGTTTTGCTCTTCATAGGATTGATGAAGAAGTGGCCATGGATTCTCTTAAACTTTTAAAAGAGGCAGCGGCATTTTCGGAACGGCAAGAAGATTGATCAATCAGCCTTTATGTATTAGACCATGGTGATGGACTATATTGCCAGGAAACTCGAAGTCAACGGTATTGTACAGGGTGTTGGATTCAGACCTTTTGTTTATCAGCTTGCAGATCAATATCATCTTAAAGGAGAGGTTGCCAATACGTCCTCCGGTGTAACAATCAGTATCGAAGGAACCCGCGCGCACATTTCACAGTTTATAAAAGACCTCTCTGAAAAAAGCCCTCCTTTATCACAAATTATAGAAATCATAGAAAAAAATCAACCACTGAACAGGCATACAGCATTTAAAATTGTAAAAAGCCGGGGGCAGACCGCCATGTCGACCCTGATTTCACCTGATGTTTCTATTTGTGATGATTGCCTGAAGGAGGTGCTTGACCCAAACGATCGTCGTTATCAATACCCATTTATAAACTGTACCAACTGTGGACCAAGATACACCATTATTGATGACATACCCTATGACCGTCCCAAGACGTCGATGAAACATTTTAAAATGTGTCCGGAATGCCAGGCGGAGTACGATGATCCATTAAACAGGAGATTTCATGCCCAGCCAAATGCCTGTGCGGTGTGCGGTCCTCATGTCACATTATATGGCAGAGATCGTGAAAGAATTGACACTGAAGATCCTATTCATCATTCGGCGGATCTTTTAAAAAAGGGTAAAATCCTGGCGATTAAGGGCCTTGGCGGATATCATCTGGCCGCGGACGCGCTTAACCCCAACGCGGTCATAAGACTCAGGCAGAGAAAACGCAGGGAAGAAAAGCCATTTGCCGTCATGTCATTTGACATGGAAACCATTAAAAAATACTCGAACGTAACCACTGATGAAGAAGCGCTCCTGACTTCTCATCAGCGGCCGATTGTACTTTTAAGAAAAAAGAATTCAAACAACGATGACGGTCCGGTCAGGGAGGTTTCTCCGAGAAACCAGTATTTCGGGGTAATGCTTCCATATACACCGCTTCATTACCTTTTATTGAACCACGGTTTTACAGCTCTTGTCATGACCAGCGGTAACTTAAGTGAAGAACCGATCTCTATTGACAATGACGATGCCTTTGACAGGCTGTCTGAAATTGCCGATTATTTTCTTGTCCACAACCGTGATATTTATTTGCGGAGTGATGATTCGATTGTAAGAAGAACCGCCGGTGAAGTGCGTTTTATGCGCCGGTCAAGGGGATATGTCCCGGTGCCGGTTTTTCTGAAAAATAAAATACCGCCCATACTTTCCTGCGGTGCGGAGCTCAAGAACACTGTTTGCCTGACAAAAGATAAACAGGCCTTTATCAGCCAGCATATCGGTGATCTTGAAAATCCATCGACCCTCGATTTTTTTGAAATGACTATATTACATATGAAGCGCATACTTGCTGTTGATCCGGAGATCATTGCCTGTGATCTTCATCCTGATTATTTGAGCACCCGGTATGCTATGTGCCAGGATATACAAAAAATACAGGTTCAGCACCACCACGCGCATATTGTAAGCTGTATGGCTGAAAATAAAATAGACGGCCCTGTGATCGGGCTTTCTTTTGACGGAACAGGTTACGGAGAGGATAAAAGTTTCTGGGGCGGTGAAGTTCTGATTGCGGACCTGAAAAATTATACAAGAGCCGCCCACATGTCATATGTACCAATGCCCGGAGGTGAAGCAGCCATTAGAGAGCCGTGGCGGATGGCTGTTTCATACCTGGTAGATGCCTTCGGGAATGAAATACCGGATACTGGTGTGCTCGGACTGAAGGATATTGAAAGCCGTAAAATCGATATTATTAAAGAAATGATTCTCAAGAAGATAAACTCTCCGGATACGTCAAGCCTGGGCCGTCTTTTTGACGGGGTTGCGGCCCTTTGCGGGATAAGAAATAAAGTCGCCTATGAAGGGCAGGCCGCAATGGAGCTGGAGATGTCGGCAGGAGAAATAACAAATGAGGGGTATGATTATGAATGGTCATCCGGTGAAGTATTGAAGATTAAACCGGGCCCGATTATCAAGGGAGTTGTCAAAGATATTAAGGGCAACATACACCCGTCAATTATAAGTTCCAGATTCCATACCACCCTGATCCGGCTTTTTACCGAGATGTGTTCGGTGATTCATAAAGAAAAAGATCTTGACAGGGTGGTGATGAGCGGTGGCGTGTTTCAGAACTCTCTACTTTTGACCGGTATGGTCAAAGCTCTTGAAGAAAAACAGTTTAAAGTATATACTCACAAACTTGTTCCTTTCAATGACGGCGGAATCAGTCTGGGGCAGGCTGTGGTTGCTGCTGCGGTATTGAAAAATGGTTTGTAGGGGTGATCCTCTCTTTCTGAAATATCGCAGGTCTGTCTTTTTTTTAGATTGGAATGTTGGAATAATGGAATTTTTTTTAAACCGTATACGGGCACATGAATGTGAACAATTGACGGTTTCGTAAAAAGTCCAACTTCTGCGTTGTGCTGCATTTTGCAATGATTCAACGTACGATAAGTACGCTTCATCATTACAAAAATTGCACGCCTTGAATTTGAACTCTTTACGAAACCGTCTAATTCGGACTT
>JAUVGT010000286.1 GCA_030593645.1 Deltaproteobacteria bacterium | reverse complement strand
ATGCATCTCGGATTCAGGCCATCTTTGCCCGATCCTCGACTCCAAAATCCTCGGAATAGCTTGCTATACCTGCGGTTTTGCAGTCTCAGATCGAACAAATCTGGCCCAACTCCGAGTACCTAAAATGTAAACTTATTTTTGCGCGAACCCCAAGGAAACAGCCATCTGATTTTCGTCTACGATATTTTAATTTATCGGACTTTTTACTAGACCATTATTCCTTAGTGAAAAACTGCAATTTTACAGAACCAATTTCAATGACATCAAAGTCTTTCATAAGCCTGGAATCTTTTATTGTCTTACTGTTTACTTTCAGTTTCGCCATTCCTCCTACAAAGCTGATATAATAACCGTTTGGCCTTTTACTGACTGTGGCCGCAGTTTGACCCACGCCAAGTCCATGGGTTTCAATGTCAGAAGAAGTATCTTTACCAATTTTAATAAGTTTTTTATCCAACGAGACTTCGCCTTCACCGCCTGATAAATAAGCGAGTACTCCACGCGGACCGGCAGATTGTTTTGGTGCGGGCATTGATGAAGCGCTTTGTGACATCATTTTGCGGTACTTGCTTGTGTCCATAACCATAGTCTGGTCCATGTTGCCTGAAGTTTCTTTGGGTCTTGGTTCATTTTTTGTATATGAAAAATGTATCGAATGTTTGCCGATATTTATGATATCTCCCTGTTTAAGCCAATGAGAAGTGATAAGCTGTTCATTGACGAAACAGCCGTTTTTACTCTGGAGGTCGGTCAATACAAATCCATCTCCAACGGAATCAATTTTAGCGTGGTGTCCGGAAACGGCCAGATTTTCAATAACAATATCATTATTGCTCCGACGGCCAATGGTTATTGCCTTTCCCTTTTGAAGTTTATGATTTGATATTGTGCTGTCTTTAAATTTCAGTATTAATATCGGCATTGCAATTTCCCTCTATAAGTGATTAGGATTTTTTATCCTGGTTAAACAGTTCTGATATACGTGAGAAAAATCCCATTATACCATAATAATTATTGTCTTTTAATATTTTGATAACAATCACAGTGATATTATCATTTCCCCCTCGTTCGTTTGCAAGAGAAACCAGCAGTTTACATGCTTTTTCTGTTTGATTTTTGCTTACGATATCAAGAATCTCATCGGGTTGAACCAAATCGGTTAAGCCGTCTGAACCGATAATCATGATATCATTTCGGTAGTACTGAATTTCACAAACATCGGTTTGAACATTTTCTTCTGTTCCGACTGCTCTGGTTAGCATATGTCTGAACTTGGCTCCAAGTTGCCGGGCACCAATCGGATCAATTGCAGCATGTTCAGCCAGAACAGTATGAGGTACGGAAAGAAGTTCTATCTTTCCTTTATGGATCAAATAAATTGGACTGTCACCGACATTGGCCACGATAAGAGTATTATCATTGAAGTGAAGCAGTGATATCGTAGATCCCATACCGCGGTAGTTCATTTGCTTATTTGATAAATCATATACTGCCCGGTTGGTGACCTGGATACCGGAAAGTATCTGGTTGGCTTCAACAGAAAGAGAATCATCGGCTTTATTATGTTTATGAAAATCGTTACTTACATGATTGTTTTTCATATAATCATGTATGGTTGCTACAACAAGATTGCTGGCGACTTCACCGGCACGATGACCGCCCATACCGTCTGCAACGACATAGAGCTTTAAATTATCGTCGATCAAGAAGGAATCTTCATTGCGTTTTCTTTTTTTCCCAATGTCGCTTATGCCTGCTGATTGAATAGTAACCATATTTTAAATACTAATCCGTTTTAGCTGTAAAAATAGTCATGGAACACGCTGTCCCATATATTTTATAACAAATAGATGTTAAGGTCAAGCATATGAAACTGTTACTTTTCCACGTTACCGGAAGCGGCTTTTCTGGCCATTGCCTCCCCCATTTTTTTATGAACTTCTCTTAAGTGTTTGCACATTTTAGAAGCCCTCTGGTAACGCAAATCCCTGTCTTTTTCAAGAGCTTTGTCAATGATATTAACCAGGGGTGTAATGATTTTCGGATTAATATCCTTAGGGTTAGGATGCGGAACAGTCATAATCTGATGCATAAGGGCGGCCGGATTTTCACCAAAGAAAGGCAGTGTACCTGTTAATAGTTGAAAAAGCATGGTTCCCAGTGAAAAAATATCAGAACGTCCATCAACTTTTTTACCGGAAAATTGTTCGGGAGACATGTAGTAAGGAGTGCCCTTTACAACACCGGTCTGAGTTTGTGAAGTGGCGGTTATTCTGGCTATCCCGAAATCGGTAATTTTTACTTCACCGGATTTCAAAAGCATTATGTTTGCAGGTTTAATATCACGATGAACAATACCCTTCTGGTGAGCGTAGTCAAGAGCTTCCGCAATATCGGCTGTAAAGTTTATGACCTTGGCCATCGGGAGAAGATGACTTTTTTTCGTGTACATGTTAAGGTCTTCTCCTTCCAGAAATTCCATCGAAATATACGCAAGATCATGCTCGTCGCCGGCGTCATAGATTGTAACAATATTCGGATGGGACAGGGTCCCGGCACTTTCAGCTTCCCGGAAAAATTTTTTCTTAAGCTCATCAACCTCTTCAGGTTCAAAGTCATCACCGAATCTGAAGGTTTTTATTGCGGTGGTCCTGTTAATCCTGGGGTCTTTACCCAGGTAAACAATCCCCATTGCACCTTTGCCGAGTTGTTTAATGATTTCATATCTTCCAAGTGTGGGGCGTGTATCGGTTGCGGTTGAAAGAAGATCTTCATCCTGGTTCTTTGAATTGAATATGTCATCTCCAAAAACCATTGTTTCACTGACTTTCATCAGTTTTTTCTTTTTTTCGCTGACATCTTTAAACTTCTTGTCATGTTTTTCGATATACTCATAAACTCTCGCGGCCTTATTTATCTGACGCTTTCTCTCGAAATCGAGTGCAAGATTATACAGTATATCTTTCATTTCATCATCAACCGGGACCCGCCTGAATTTGTCATAAGCCATATCAAGCATCCCCTGACTCTGAAAAGAAAGGCCGAGCATGCGGTTGCTTTCCGCGGATTCACCTTCAACTTTGTCTTTTCTGGTTTCAGTGACAAAAAAGCTAAGGGTAATCACGCCGATATAACCAATGATAAGCAAAAAAAGCGGGTAGGCGATACGTACCCAAAAACCTTTTAAAACAAAAAAATAAGCTGCACCGCCTGTCATAAGAGAAACTAGAAGCAGAAAAGTGATTCCGGCCCATAGAGCTTTTAGTTTTGGAAGGATAAAGGTGATGATCGCGCCCAGAACAAGAAGTAATAAATATTCAGCCGCAATATTCCAGGATGGATTTTGAATATAGCTGTTATTGAGTATTCCAGAGATGGCATTTGCGGATAATTCACCAAAAGGCATGGCAGTGCTTGTGGGCGTACTTAAAGGATTCATGATGCCGGTGGCGGAAGTACTCACAAGAACCAGTTTGTTTTTAAAGATTTTTAAAGGTATCTTATCGTTAATAACATCGAAATATGAATATTTACTGAAAGCTTCTGAATTTTCTTTGAAATGTATCAGCATTGCATTATTCATTGTCAGGGGAATTTGCATGCTCCCGAGATATATGGCGGAACCCATATCAGCCCGTATTTTTTCAGATGGGACGTTCAGATAGAGGGAAGCAAGTTTTAGTACATATGACGGAATGTAAATTTCTTGATACTCGATTAACGGCAAGTCCCGCCTGACTGTTCCGTCATGATCAAGAAAGATATTAATATGTCCAATACCCCTGGCATGATCAAAAAAAGCGGGTATTGGGAATGTCACCTCAGCAGCCTTCAAAGGCTCCTGGCCCGCGTGCTCGATTCTGATATTCTGAACTGAGAAGTTGATGAGAGTTTCGTTGATTTCGGAGCTATCCTGGGAAATTCCTGTTTTTGACAATTTAAAATTGACCGGAAGAACAATTTTCCCGGAATTTTTTATGGCCTCAGCAAGAATTTTGTCTTTATCCAGTCTCTGTTTGGCGCTGTCCATCGCTTGAAGAAACAATGAATTATTCACATTGGTTTTATCCATTATCTTTGAGATATATAGATTGTTTAGTTTTATCAGCTCATTAAGGCCATCACTTTTTTGGGGTTCACTGAGAATGATGTTAAGACCGATAATTTTTGGCTTTCCACTAGTGATCTTTTCAATTCCTTCGGCAAGTAGATCACGGGGCCAGGGCCATCTGCCCAGCTTTTGAATGGAACTGTCATCAATATCAACAATCACAATTTCATCGGATGGTTCAGGATCACTGCGCAGTTTCATCATGATGTCATAGAATTTCAACTGCATGGTATTCATAAATTCCATTTGAGACAAACTGAGTAATACAAAGAGAACCGTAATCCCTATACCCATAAAAACTGTAGGATTTTTTTTCATGGTGGCCCTTATTCTTGTTTTTGCTTGGTGTTGATTGGTATGGTCAAGGAAACACAAAAAAAGTAAATAAACGTTATTATTTAATAAGTTTACACGTATTGATGTGTTTTGTCAATAATCATCAAATCGAATCGTTCAGTTATCATCAGGTAATATATTGGGTCGGGTCATCAACACCGGCCTTTTTGAAACCATTTTTTCTCAAAATGCAGCTGTCGCAATAACCGCATGCCAGTCCATCAGATGACGGGTCATAACAGCTATGGGTTATAGAATAATCTATGCCAAGTTCAATCCCTTTTTTTATAATTTCCGCTTTTGTCAGTAAAAGCAGTGGTGTTTTAATGCGTGTTTTCAGAGTCCCTTCAACACCGGATTTTGTGGCCAGGTTCGCCATATTTTCAAAAGCATTAATGAATTCCGGCCTGCAGTCAGGATACCCGCTGTAATCTATGGAATTGACACCGATAAAAATATCAGATGCCTGGAGTACTTCTGCCCAGGCAAGGGCAAATGAAAGAAAAATTGTGTTTCTTGCCGGAACATAGGTAACAGGGATCATTCGTGATTGAATAGTTCCACTTCTGTTCTTTGGAACTTCTATATTGTCAGTGAGCGCCGAACCGCCGATTTTGTCAAGACATACATCGATTACAAGATGATCTTCGGCACCCAGAACATTCGATATTTTTTCGGCGGCTATCAATTCATGAGAATGCCTTTGACCATAATTGAAACTTAAGCTGTAAATACTGTAACCTTCCTGTTTGGCAATAGCCATAACTGTAGTGGAATCCAGACCGCCGCTTGAAAGAATGACTGCCTTTGGTTGAGACTTCATAAATTGTTATTCCATAGATCGTTTATTTCTTAAGTCGGATCTATTTTTTTGATAGGGTTAATATTCAGTGTTCATCTAATACGTTATAAAAAAAATATAATTACCTGAAAACATAGAGAAAATTATACGCCTCGATCTTTATTGGGCCAAATGGTTTTGTGAAGCTGCAGATTATATCTGACATTCATATTATCGCTAATAATCCATTGTGCGAGTTTTGACAGGGTCAGCGTGTCTGAAACAGGTGAAAAAAGAATATGGCCCGGCGGAAAATCTTTTCGAATACGGTTTTTCATATGGATCGCGTATTCATAATCTTCACGGTTTTTGATTACAAATTTAACCTGATCACTGTTTTTAAGTTTTTCCAGGTTCTCTAAACAAAAATGATCACTTTCATCGCTGGAGGGACATTTGATATCCATAATTCTGATACATTGATTGCTCACCAAATTGATATCCATGCTTCCGTTTGTTTCCATCAAAACGTCGTAACCTTTTTTTATTAAGTGATCGACCAGGTCAGGTGTTTTCTTCTGGATCAGGGGTTCTCCGCCTGTAACTTCCACAAGGGAACACCTGTACTGATTCATTCTGTCAAGGATTTCCGGTAACCGGAGTTTAATACCTTCATCATAGGCATATCGGGTATCACAATAAGAACATCGAAGATTGCACCCGGTTAAACGGATAAATATACAGGGCCGGCCGGAATAGGTTGATTCGCCCTGAAGACTGTAAAATATTTCATTTACCAGAAGACTCATTGAGTATATTAAATTTCCCCGGGATTGAATTTGATTTTATAACCTGTTACCTGTCATATCAGTTAGCAGGGCATTAGTAAAATATATTTGACGGTTTCGTAAAAAGACTAGTAAATTGGGCCTGAGGGGAGGCTTTGAACCCGCTTCTAATGAAATTATTGATGATATCGTGAACTCATGGTATTGAATAAATGACGGTAATGCGAAAACAATCTTGACGGTCTCGTAATCCGCCGTAGGAGGACCAATTTCTGCGTTGTGCTGCATTTTGCAATGATTCAACTCCCCTGTTAAATAAAAAGACAGATTTAACAGGGCGGGTCCGATAAGTACGCTTCATCATTACAAAATTTGCACGCCTTGAATTTGAACTCTTTACGAAACCGTCTA
>JAUVGT010000229.1 GCA_030593645.1 Deltaproteobacteria bacterium | reverse complement strand
TGAGCTAAAGTGCACTAAAGTTCCGTCGCCGCTAAAGCTATGCGGACAGTTCCCGCCGTCGCTAAAGCTATGGCGGACAAGCCGGAGTCGCTATAAGCTCCATCTTTTAAATAAAAACAGACAGGATTCATTAACTTTAGGTATTTTAGTCACTTTAGCGCACTTTAGGCACTTGTTAAATCCCCTTAGAGGGGTGACCCACCGCCGCTAAAGCTATGGCGGACAAGTCAAAGCCGGGCCCTTTGGACCCGGATTTTTACATTGCCATTAAATTCACCTTTGCTTTCTTCGTGGTGATAAAAAAAAGAGAAACCGGGAGGGATTGCGAGTAGTCATTCTAAAATACAGGGAGATCAATATGAAAGGATTAAAAGAGAAACGAGTTCTGATTACAGGCGGCGCGAGCGGCATCGGCGCGGCTGTGGCCAAACGCTTTTTGGAAGAGGGTTCCCGTGTTTTCGTCCTGGATGTGAATGCTGACGCGTGTGAACAGATTAAAAAGGAGTTCCCTTCGATTGAAAGCACTTTTGTGGCTGATGTTTCAAAAATCCAGGACGTAAAAAAGGCTTATGCCGATCTGGATGGTCTCTGCCAGGGAATCGATATTCTGATTAACAACGCCGGCATCAGTATTCGGCATAATTTTCTGGATGTCACACCTGAAGAATGGCAGAACGTCTTAAGTGTGAATCTGAATGGTGTATTCTATATGGCACAGGCCGCGGCGAAGCGAATGATGGCCCAGGGATCAGGGGTTATCCTGAATACAGCGTCCACCAATGGAATTATGGGGTATCCGTATTATTGTGATTATAACGCTTCAAAAGCCGGGGTGATTGAATTGACAAAATCGATGGCTCTTGAGCTGGCTCCTAAAGTAAGGGTGAACGCGGTATGCCCGGGATATGTATCGACTCCCATGCAGGAAGCCGAATACACCCCGGAGATGTTTGAGGCGATCAATAAAAAGCTTCCTTTGAAACGGCATGCTCAAACTTCAGAGGTGGCTGCCCTGTTTGCATTTCTGGCATCTGATGAAGCCGCGTACCTGACCGGTCATCCCTATGTGATCGATGGTGGTGAGGTGGCAGGCGGTTTGGCAAGCAGATAAAGATAGGAAAAAAATTACAGGGGCAATCCCTTGTGGCTGCTCTGTTTGTTCGGTTCCTCCATTTTTTGATTACCTGCAAGAATTACTCTTTCCGGCTGCGCGATAATTACTAAAAGTATAGGCCAGGTTTCATAAGGATAATTGTTTGATCTTCCATATTTAAAAATGCTTCCAGTATATCCGGATCGAAATGGCTGTTTTTACCTTCTTTATATATATTGAATTTTAAAGGGTTTTGCTATATAAATTGCAAAATTCCAAAACGGATAAAAAAATGGTTTCAATATAGTTTTATCGAAATATGGAGGGATAAAAGTAATGGAAAACAGCGTGTTTAAAAGAACAGCCACAACCGGAACAACAATCAGCCATGCATTCTATAACCTGGTCATCGGCTGTGTTCTATGCTGGGGATTTCTTGTTAACTGGCTAATGGTAAAAAATATTGAGCCGCAGGCCATTGCTGACATCAACCCCTGGGTGTTTTTTATCGGGTATTTTGTGTCATGTTTTTTTGGTATCTTTCTATTTATAAAATCAAATAATGCGTTTATCAGTTTTATTGGATATAATTTTGTGGTTGTACCCTTTGGCCTGATCGTAAATATGGCGGTTCACAGCTATGAACCGGCACTGGTGGTCGAGGCCATCAGGATTACAGGAATTGTAACGTTTGTTATGATGGTGTTGGGTTCACTTTTCCCCGCGTTTTTTAAAAAGATAGCCGGAGCACTGACAATCGCGTTATTTATCGTCATCATCGTGGAATGTGTGGAACTATTTTTTCTAAAGAAACACCATGGAATTACTGACTGGATCGTTGTGATCATTTTTTGCGGCTATATCGGTTATGACTGGGGCAGGGCCAACCAGATACCCAAAACCATGGATAATGCGGTTGACAGCGCGGCCGCTTTATATATGGATATTATTATCCTGTTTCTCAGGATTTTGAGAATTCTTGGCAGGCGCAATTGATGGGAATGGACAATGGCCAAAAACCGGTGTCAGCATTGCCAGAGGGAATACGTCATAACCAATGAAAAAAACCATCAAACTTCGTCATGAACTGCATCAGCACCCCGAACTCCCCGGTTCGGAGGTGAATACAGCACGACTCATTGCACGATTTTTCGAACCGCTGCGACCGGATGAAACCATCCTCAATCTCGGGGGAACCGGTGAGGCGTTTTGTTTTGGAGATTCAAAAACCGGCCCTACAGTGCTACTTCGCTGTGAGCTTGATGCAGTCCCGATCCAGGAACTCAACGATATGTCCTACAAATCAATTTCCCACGGCATATCACATAAATGCGGACATGATGGACACATGGCTATTCTTGCTTCGGTGGGTATGGCGTTATCAAGGAAACGCCCCCGGAACGGCAGGGTGGTGCTTCTTTATCAGCCCGCGGAAGAAACAGGTGAAGGGGCAGCAGCGGTCATTCGAGATAAAAAGTTCCTTCAAATAAAACCTGATTTTGTTTTCGCCATGCATAACCTTCCGGGGTTTCCAAAGGGGCAGATCATTGTTCGATCAGGCACTTTTAACTGCGCGTCCCAGGGGATGGTGATCAAGCTGTTCGGAAAAACCGCGCATGCTGCCCAGCCTGAAACCGGAACCAGCCCTGCCCGGGCGATGTGTCGAATCATTAATGAATTTCAAAATCTGTCTTCTGAGCTCAATATAAATGATAATTTGGCATTTGCTACTGTGGTCGGTGCGAGATTGGGGGAGAAAGCATTTGGAACCGCACCCGGAGCCGCTGAAATTATGGCTACACTCCGCAGTGGATCTGACGAGATCATGAGCAGAATGACTCAATATTCAGAACATGTGATTGCCGGGATAGCGTCAACTGAACGTCTGAAATATGATATTTCTTATGAAGATATTTTTGCCGCTACCGTGAATTCCGAAAACGCGGTTCATATCATTCGTCGGGTTTGTGCGGGGTTATCGGTTCATGTTGCAGACAATCCATTTCGTTGGTCTGAAGATTTTGGTGGATTTACGTCGATAGCAGACGGCGCTCTCTTTGGAATCGGTGCCGGCAAAGAAACCCCGGAACTTCATCATCCTGATTATGATTTCCCGGATGAGCTGGTCGATATGGGATCTGAAATTTATCAACGGATTATATCGGGGTGCCTGTTTTGCGAGACCCCCAGGACTTGAAAACCATATAACGAGAAATCAGGATCCCTTTGTTGACGGTTTCGTAATCCGCCGTAGGCGGACCAACTTCTGCGTTGTGCTGCATTTCGCAATCATTCAACGCCCCGGTTAAATAAAAAATACAGATTTAACAGGGCAGGTCCGATAAGTACGCTTCATGATTACGAAATTTGCACGCCTTGAATTTGAACTTTTTACGAAACCGTCACATTCGGAATTTTTACGAGACCATCTTTGTTGGGTCTGAGATATTTTATTTTAACGGTTTCAACCTGTTACGGGATAAAAAAATAATTAAAATTACTCTTGCCAAACCTGAAACTGTGTTATACGTTAGGTCTCGACGTACCCACGACGTACCCAATTCGTCATAAGCCATGGAAACAAGATTCCTTCCCTGTGACATTTATTGTCCGGTTCAATTTCCCTGCTTAATTACGCTTTGTTCACGTTGTTCCTGCATCAATTGCACGATGCTAAAGTATTCATGATAATATAACTGAAAAATAACGAACTGTTTTTATAACGGCGGTTGTTTGTTCAAAACCAAATGTCGGTTTTTGTAAAACCGACCCAAAACAAGAAGGAAATAAATGGAAGACTTAAAGAGAAAAGAGATCGAAATTCAGTTTAATCGGCTGTTTAACACGGCTGATCGGAACACTGAAAAAAACAAAGAAACCCTCCCGCGTCTACCCGGTAACATCCAGGTCATTCGCAGGCGAAAGGGCAGACCGGACCGTCACATCACCGGAACTCCGCAAGAATCCACCCAAACAGTAATGGATATGGAATAACACGTCTTATCATTGATGCATATGGTATGAAAATCGGCGGATATCATTCAAACACCGATCGATCCCGAAACTACTTCTAATATGGTGTCCAATACGGCATGAGCGGCAAACTGCCTCTATCTATATCTGCGCCTGTAATCCTGAATACCGCTATGTGCGGGTCAGCGCAGTTTCCGTATGGGTCACAGCTTAGATTCCCGGTCAAACCTTCATGATTTTTAGTCGCATGCAGGGCCGCGTTGAGGCGTATGCGATTAATGCTCAGATTTCCATTCCAGGATTTCTCAGCCACACGATCGATGGCGGCAAGAAGAATAGTTGCCGCGTCATAGGCATGGGCATGAAAAGGTGCTGTTGGATTTATCCCATATTTTTTCTTATATTTTTTAAGAAAACCTGCATATGATAAAGGGTATGCGGAGAAATCCGGGCAGGTAAAGTACATTCCTTCACTAAAGGGTCCTGCTGCTTTCAGGAAGCGAAATGCATAGACGGTATCTGAACTCATCAATCTGGTTTTTCCCAGGTCTTTGAACTCTACGACCTGACGTGTGATATACGCGGCCTCTTCTAAAAGAACAGGAAAAAACAGGATTCCGGGCGGCTGGGATGCGATCTTTGTCAGTATGGGCCGCATGTCTGTATCCCCCGGGGTTATCTCTGACCGGGAAGTTACATTACCTCCAAGTTCTATGAAAGTATCAGAAAAAGCCATCAGCAGCTCATCGGCATATACACTGCCGTCATGAATTGTGGCCGCTGTTCTTAGACCGAGTTTATAATAAGCGAATTCTGCCGCTATAATACCCTGGATTTTATCATTATGGATGGTCCGCAGGTATCCGCTGTATCCATCATCCTGATGCGGATCAGCCAGTACTGGAGATGTATTTGTCGGAGAAATGGTGGGGATATGTTTTTCCCAGAGAATGGCAGCACCGGGTTCTGCCGCTCGTGAGCAGTTGGGTCCGATTGCCGCAAGTACTGTCGGGTCGGACGCGATTTTTTTTGCCGCACTCTCGCCTCCTTCGGAGCTGCATCGGGAATCAAAACCGCTGAGTTTGATTTTGTGC
The DNA here is from genome assembly GCA_030593645.1 of Deltaproteobacteria bacterium. Classification (GTDB taxonomy): domain Bacteria; phylum Desulfobacterota; class Desulfobacteria; order Desulfobacterales; family JAUVGT01; genus JAUVGT01. The sequence goes on along the minus strand of JAUVGT010000229.1, from coordinate 2,846 downwards.
CCTTTTATCCGGTTACCGAAATCTTCGATCGCTATTTCTATCCCGCGCAGTGTATCCAAACCTAATTCGGAATAGGATCCGGATTTAACAAGCCAGTAAGCAATATGGACCGGGTCTTTCGGGTTGAGCTTTACAATCTCGCTGGATCGTGTTTGAGAGATGTACCGTCCCGAACAGCCGGCAGTAATTCCATAAGCGGTTACTAACGCAGCCAGAATACCGGATGTGATGATTCTGCCTTTTTGTATTCGTCTAAGGGTTCCCATAATTTTTCTCATTATACCATTGTTTGAGATTTAGCAGGGAGGTTTTTTCTGTTTGAATTTTGGTATGAGTCGGCCGTCAATGGCGATAAGTCCAAGAAAAATCAATCCCATCCCGCCAAAGGCGTTCCATCCCGGTCGCTCACCCAGGATCAGCACACCAAGGGAAATGGCGCTTATCGGTATCAGGAATGTCACCAGCAGGCTGTTTGTAGCACCGGCTGTGGCCAGTACCCGAAAATAGATAATGTAAGCCAGTGAGGTGCTGAGTACAGCCAGACCGAGCATCGATAACCATGTTAATAGGCCCGGTGTCAGTTGAAGGGGTTGTTCAATAATGAAAGCGATGGGTATGATCATAACAGTAGATCCGCACAGCATTCCCGTAGCAACGACTACAGGAGAAATATCTTTAAATCGGCGGGCAAATATCGCGGCACAGGCATACAGGAATGCCGCCGAAAGAACGGCGATTTGTCCCATTACCTGGGTGTCAAACCCTTTCAAGGATTCGATCCCAATAAGAATGGTGACTCCGAGCCAGCCGACTAAAACGCCTGTGATCCGGTTGGGTGTTATTCGTTCGTTCCGGGTTAAAAAATGAGCCAGAACCACACTGAATATGGGAGTGGTCGCGTTAAGAATGGATGCCAAACTGCTATCGATATGTTTTTGTGCCCATGCGATCATGCTGAATGGGATGAGATTGTTCAATGCCCCCATTATAAGAAAAGCTCCCCACAACCCAGGGGATTTCGGCATTTTCTCCCCTGAAATATAAACATATGGCAAAAGGATGATGGATGCAATCCCCACCCGGCACATGACCAGGGTCAGCGGGGTCATTTCTACCACCGCAATTTCCACGAAAAAAAAGGATCCGCCCCATATTAAAGACAATAATATGATCAGGCTCCACTCCTTAATGCCCATGGTCTGATTAATATTATTTTTGGCTGTATACTGAGCGGTTTCAATATTCCTGGTTTTAGATTCAGTGAGTCTCATAGTCATATCTCCTATCTGATATCATTACATGGGGTCCAGAAATTAACAATATCCATATTAAATAGACACCCGAATATTGCTAAAAGTGATTAATATGCAAAAAAAAAAAGATTTCACCACGCAAAGGGTGCAAAGAACTGATTGGGACCCTTCGGGCAAAGAACGATAAAAACAAAAACTAATCACCAAATCACGAAAGGACGAAAACACGAAAGAAAAACAAATGAGTGTGTAAGGGCAGGCCACTGTGTCTGCCCTCATTCAGCCTGAAGGCGGAATGTACAAGAAAAAAACCTCTTTGCATTCTTTGCGGTGCGGTGAGAAAAATAAAATAGAGACCGGATAGATAATCACTGAAGGTTAGACGGGTTTTAGCGGTACAGTTGAAAAATGAGCAAGATTCGGGTGGCATTCATATTTATACTGAGTTATATTCATAACCATGAGCGGCAAAGATTACACACAGCAGTCTGATGATTACAGGCGTATTGAAAAGGCGATATGTTTTGCGGGAGAGCATTTTAAAGATCAGCCTTCCCTGGATGAAATCGCGGACCATGTGCATTTGAGCAAGTATCATTTTCACAGGCTGTTTAAACGGTGGGCCGGGATAAGCCCCGCCCGTTTCATGCAGTTTTTAACGCTTGAATACGCCAAAAGTAAATTGAACCAGGCCCAAAGTGTTCTGGGTACTGCATTTGACGCCGGGCTTTCAGGACCCGGGCGGCTTCATGATTTGTTTGTTAATTTTGAGGCAATGACACCGGGTGAGTTCAAAAAAATGGGCGAGGGTTTAATAATTGAATATGGATTTCACTCTTCACCCTTTGGTTTATGCATCCTTGCAGTGACAGACCGGGGTATTTGTCACTTAAGTTTTGTGAATGAAGAAGACCGATTGGGAGCAATCCAAAGTATCCAGGAATGCTGGCCGATGGCTGCCTTTGTGGAGAATCCGCTTCATACCGGGTCTCTTGTGAAGCATATATTTAATACGTCCCATACACGCCGGTCCCATCCGTTTCAAATATTGATCAAAGGGACCAATTTTCAAGTCAATGTCTGGAAGGCTTTATTGAAAATCCCCGTGGGGAGTATGGTCAGCTACCAGAATATTGTCGTGTATATCGGCCGCCCTAAGGCTTTCAGGGCGGTTGCCAATACCATCGCCATTAATCCTGTGGCGTATCTTATTCCGTGTCATCGAGTCATTGCCAAGACCGGAAAAATCCATCAATACCGCTGGGGAGAAACACGAAAAAAGGCCATCCTGGGCTGGGAGGCCGCTGCTGGGGTAAAATAGAAATGGTATATGCCGTCAGGCAAAACCGGGTTCTGAGGACCAGGTGAGAGAAAATAGGCTATGCTCGAGAAATAAGTCAAAGTGCCTAAAGCTCAGGAGTTGCACAAGCTACATCTTTTTCCATATAAAGATGATGATCTCGTAAAAAGTCCGAATTAGACGGTTTCGTAAAGAGTTCAAATTCAAGGCGTGCAATTTTTGTAATGATGAAGCGTACTTATCGTACGTTGAATCATTGCAAAATGCAGCACAACGCAGAAGTTGGACTTTTT
>JAUVGT010000142.1 GCA_030593645.1 Deltaproteobacteria bacterium | reverse complement strand
AAAGGGTTTATATCCATAATAAAAAAATGTTATTAATGGATGGATTATAAACAATTATTTTTAAATTGTTCATAACTTAAACGTACTGATCATGTTATTGATGAGTTGTTAACAATGCCTGAATTCACATCTACTCAAGGACCCATTTTTTTATTTGATTGATGCTTGAACCCCAGTTTTCTGAAACACGAACAGAAATGAAATATTTATAAAGGTTTTCGATAAATGAAATTATTTTTTCATATAAATATACTTTTTCAAGGACAGCACCCTCAATATCATCTTTCGATTCAACTCCGCCCGTTTCCGGGGTTTTAAGACCGCTGAGATTCAGGCTTTCCCCTTTTATGTTGAACTGCCATTTTTTTTCGGTCTCCCTGAGAACCAGATTTATTTCTGTAACCATCGCCCCTTTTTTAATGGCCAGTATACCCTCTTCAAGACCGGCTTCATCGCCTTTAATGGTGATGGTTTCAAGGTTGTTATTCTTTCGGTTTTCAAGAACGATCCGATTACCGATTTCAAGGGAAATCATGTCCGATTCGATCTCCAAAAGGGTTTCCTGTTTAGTTTCAATGATGAACCACAACCAGGTAAGAAATTCATTACCTAAAAATCTGTATTTATTATAAGCGACTGCAGCATCTAACATTTACGGGCCGTCCTTTAGAATTCAGAATGAGTCAGTGTGTTGAGTTTTCCCCGTTGAGAATCAGATAGATCCGCTGCAATATCTGCCTGTGTATAAGGGAAAAGCCGGATTAAAGTCAGCTTAAACGACTTGGAAAAAAGAGTTTCAAGCTCTTCATTAGCGGACTTTAAAGTCGTTAAAAACCATAAACAGCCGTCCTCATAATTCCAGACAATATCATAAATGTTTGGTGTGGCGGGTGTTCGCAGGCAAAGGCTGTTGATCACCTGATCTTTTATCATCATTTTTTCATTTTTTGAAAAAAATTCCCTTCCGCTTTCAGCTAATCTTTTTGTCTCCTCGATCAAGATATGTTTTTTAATAATTTTTGATGAAAGACTTTTTTTATCAATTCTAAGGGAAAAAATCAGATAGGTTCCGAACATATATGATAAATCGTCAAAACCGGGTTGATATGGATGATGAAATGACGTCCACCCCACCGCCTTTTCAGAGACATCATTATCAATTTCGGAAATACAGAATTGATTCAATCCACGGGTAACCGAATCATGAAAGGAGTCATTCAAGCGGCCCTCAACGTTGTAGCGGGTCATTGATACTGTAGGGGATAATATTCCCATATTATTAATAAAATTGTCTCTTAATTCATTTATACTGGTTGTTGTATTTGGTCATTTTAGCCTTTAGTATATAGCGTGTTTGTGAATCGGTTACAAGATATATTTTCCTCCTTGACACATCGATTGCGTTTGGACATACTTTTGAATTCAAAACAAAAAGAATCAGGGATCTATCATGAAATTTATCGCGGACCTTCATATTCATTCCAAATTTTCGATCGCCACGTCAAAAAATCTCGATTTTGAAAATCTTTATATTGCCGCGCAGTTAAAAGGGATCACCGTGATTGGAACGGGGGATTTTACGCATCCCGGCTGGTTTTCAGAGATCAGGGAAAAACTGGTTCCCGCTGAACAGGGTCTGTTCAGACTGAGACAAGATATCGCCAAAGAATGTGATAATAAAGTTCCGGGATCATGCCGGGGGGAGGTGAGATTTCTTTTAGTTACGGAAATCAGCAATATATATAAAATAAATGAAAAAACAAGGAAGAACCACAACCTTGTATTTATGCCGGATTTGGAATGTGCTGAAAAATTCAATGCAAGGCTGGAAAAAATAGGAAATATTAAATCCGACGGAAGACCCATACTCGGACTCGATTCAAGGAACCTTCTTGAAATTATGCTTGAAATCAGCGATCAGGCATTCCTGGTTCCGGCACACATTTGGACACCATGGTTTTCCTTATTTGGTTCCAAATCGGGTTTTGATTCCATTTATGAATGTTTTGAAGATTTATCAGAGCACATTTTTGCCGTCGAAACAGGATTGTCTTCAGATCCCGCAATGAACTGGCGGGTGTCAGAACTTGATCGAATGACGTTAATATCAAATTCAGATGCTCATTCCCCATTAAAATTAGGAAGAGAAGCAAATGTATTAAATACAGAGCTTTCATACCCGTCGATAAGAGCGGCACTCAAAACAGGGGACCCGGAAAAATTTCTCGGAACGTTTGAATTCTATCCTGAAGAGGGTAAATATCATTTGGATGGCCATAGAAAGTGCGGAATGCGTCTTTGGCCTCAAAAAACAATTCAAAACAAAGGGATTTGTCCGGTCTGCAATAAACCGGTGACAAAAGGAGTGTTATATAGAGTTGAAGAGCTGGCCGACAGGCCGAAAGGGGAAAAACCCGATAAAACACATCCGTTCTTTAGCCTGATACCGCTTACGGAAATATTATCTCAAATTCTGGGCGTGGGTCCCGGTACAAAGAAGGTGAGCACACATTATTACTCATTACTTGAAAAATTCGGCCCGGAGTTCACCATCCTCCATTCGATGGAAACAGAACCATTAAAAAAATCAGGTATTCAATTATTAGGAGAGGCCATTAAAAGAATGCGGGGAAATCAAGTGGAAATGTCTCCGGGTTATGACGGTGAATATGGAATCGTAACATTGTTCACCAGCGAAGAAAAAAAACAATTAGTGGGTCAGAAAATGCTTTTTTCCGGTGCAGAACAATCCGGGGAAATAGATGAGAGAAGTATAAATAGAAATCAAACACCTGAGCATATACCCCGTCATAAACCAAACCATCCAACATCCATTAAAAATGAATCAGAGATAAAACGGTTAGATCGGGAGCGTTCTGAAACGCCTGGTGTCCATTTTTTGAATGGACTGAATATTGAACAGCTCAAAGCCGTTAAACATAAAGACGGACCCCTGTTGATAACCGCGGGGCCGGGCACAGGGAAAACAAGAACACTGACCTGCAGGATAACCGAATTGATTTTGAATCGCGCGGTATCCCCTCGAAATATTCTGGCCATAACGTTTACCAATAAAGCCGCCAGGGAAATGAACGGTCGACTTGAAATCCTTTTGGGAACCACGTCGAACCTTCCCCTGACCACCACCTTTCATTCGTTGTGTCTGAAAATCCTTCAGGAAAAAAATAAGAATAAGCCGCTACGCGTAGCCGATGAAAATGATCAGACGTTCTTTATGAAAGAAGTAATTAAAATGACTTCCCGAAAAAACTCGGGTGAAACGTTTAACCCGAACGATATCTTTGAGAACATTATAACGGCAAAGCAGAATTTGATTAAACCCGAAGAAGTAAACGGAGAAAGAAATGGCACTGTAGAGATCTCATGTGAGCAAAATAAATTTATTGAAGTATATGCCGCGTATCAAAAATTTTTAAAAATACAGGGTCTTGTGGACTATGAAGATTTGATTTTTAAAACCATCCAGTTGTTTGAAAAGGACGCGAATGTCCTGGAAAAATATCAAGCGTGCTTTAAATACATTTTTGTGGATGAATACCAGGATTTAAATTACATTCAATACCGCCTTTTGCGACGACTTTCTTTAGATGGAAAAAATCTGTTTGTAATCGGTGATCCGGATCAGTCCATCTACGGGTTCAGGGGATCGGATGTCAAATATTTCAACCGGTTTATGAAAGATTTTCCCGGATCCGAAAAAATTATTCTTAAGAAAAACTACCGCTCCACACAAACCATTCTTGATGCGGGTTTTCAAATTATTACAACTGAAGAAAAGGGGAAATCAAACCGGGCAAAAATATATTCCGGTATCAAGGGTCTTACCACCCTGGGAATTATTGAGACCGCGAGCGAGAAATCAGAAGCGGTAGCCGTCGGAAAACGCATAGAAAAAATGATCGGGGGTATGGGTTTTTATTCGGTAGACTTTGGTAAAACCGGGGACCGGGACGGAAAGGACTCATATGGATTCTCTGATTTCGCGGTTTTATCCAGAACCGGTGTGCAGGCTGAATTGATATATGATGTGCTCACCCGGGCAGGACTACCATGCCAGGTTTCAATAAAAAAGAAAGACCAAAAAAGTCGACTTTTAAAACGGATCGGATCGCTGATACGGGTGAATGATGGTACGGGGAGTTATTCGGATTTTGCTAATCTGTTGGTTATGATCGAAAACAATATCACTAAAACCGTCCTGGAACGTTTTCTCGGGTGGGGATTTGATCATAATTATTCTCTGTCCGCCGCACTAAAAAATTTAAAACGGCTTCCGGTGAATGGTTTAAAACGAAATGATCAGATAAAGTTGATCGAATTCGCGGATACACTGATATCGATTAATAAGAAAACAAAAAATATGACTCTTGAGAAACAATTCAATGACCTTCTGGATCGCTCGGTGATAACCGTTACGGAAGAGGAACGTTTCCTTTTTCATGAAGCGGTCGCCAGGGCGGGAGAATGTTATAATAACCGCGATTTGCATGGAGGACATAATATTAATCATCCGGCCATGCAGTTGGATACGGATATTTATGAACCCAAAGTGGAAAAAGTATCGATTATGACCATGCATGCATCGAAAGGGCTTGAGTTTCCGGTTGTTTTTATCACCGGATGTGAAAAAGGACTGATTCCTTTAGAAAAATCCAAAAAGACCGATAATAGTATTAATGAAGAGAGAAGGCTTTTTTATGTCGCGATCACAAGAGCCGGCGAAAGATTGTACCTGACTTATGCAAACAAGCGAAGAATATACGGCCGACAGGAGAAAAGAGAAGTATCACCGTTCATTGGCGATATCGAGGACCGTTTGAAAAAATATAAAAGATCGGGAATGAATAAGAGAAAAAAGAAAGGTCCAGTACAACTGGAGCTGTTTTAAACCAATTTTTTCGCACTCCTTCTCTTTATTATCAAGAATTCCAGAGATAAGCGTTTTGTATTATTGAAAAATTTTCATTCGCCCTTGAAAAAACAGGTAAAAAGGGGTATAATGGTAAAAATCGTTATAGGAAAACAAAAAACTGGATCCGATCCGGTTTCTGTTTTTATGGCTTCTAAACCGGTATTTTCTAAAACAATATAAAAATCTTAAAGAGGTTTATGATCAGTTACGGTAAACGACTACTCGTTCTTTTTGTAATGTCCGCAATCATGACCCTGTCGGTACCGCCGCTTAAAGCCGATATATACATGTATATTGATAAAGAAGGCGTCATTCATTTTACGAATGTTCCGACGTCTTCTGCAACCGATTACAGGGTTTATATCAGGGAAAAACCGAATAAAATATATAAGATCTATTCAAACAATAAATACGATAATATGATCATGGAAGCATCCAGGAAGCATGGTATTTCTTTTCCTCTGCTTAAAGCGATCATTAAAACAGAATCCGATTTCAATCCAAGAGCGGTTTCAAAAAAGGGAGCGCTGGGGCTGATGCAGATCATGCCGAAAAACCTGAAGTCATTGAATATCAGGGATCCCTTTGACCCATGGGAAAATATCATGGGCGGTGCTCTTTATTTCAAGAAAATGCTGAACCGGTTTCAGGGTAAAATCTCTTTATCCCTGGCTGCGTATAATGCCGGGCCCACAGCGGTTGCCCAATACAAGACCATCCCTCCTTATCGAGAAACCCGGCGCTATGTAAAAAAAGTGATGAAGCATTACTACTCCTACAAAGAATAAAATCGGTTGTAATACCGCCTCTCAGGTTCAATTTCTGCGTTGAAGCAAAGAATTCAATCCTCGAAATATGACATATATTCCTCCGGTTGAATTCTTCGCTCCGCCTTGAACTTGAACCCGAGAGGCGGTATTACAACCGATTTTGAGCGTCTTAAAAAAACTTCCCTCTTAGAGCCCATTTCTGCGTTGAAGCAATCCGCCTGGGGCGGACCAATCCTCGAAATATGAGATATATTCCTCCGGTTGAATTATTTGCTTCGCCTTGAACGTGAACCCGAGAGGCGGTATTACAACCGATTTTGAGCGTCTTAAAAACACTTCCCTCTTAGATCCCATTTTTGCGTTGAAGCAATCCGCCTGGGGCGGGCCAATCCTCGAAAGATGACCACCATTCCTGCCTGCCCCGTAGGTTAGGTAAATCGTACTGGGGCTTGCCCTGTAGGTCCTGAAGATCGTACCGGGACCGGTCAGAGATATAAGGCTGAGCCCTGTTAATGATTTAAAAAGACACTGTCATTCCGGCGGAGGCCGGAATCCAGGAGAAAGGGTGCAAAACTGCAGGAAGAATATTTCGGTATCTAATAAACATTGAGAAATGAGTATCTCCTCAGTTAACCGGAACCCGCTTAAAATACCAGATCTTTATCGATCACCGATCCTTCTTTGATAACGGCTTGCCTGTTTTGCGTGTTTTCGATTCGAACGGCACCTGATATTTTGATATCCCCCTCGAAACGAACATCCCCTATAACCGTAAGAGATTCGCAATCAACAAGAGAGGGGATGCCGCTTTTAAACCGATGATCAAACAAGTCAATCCTGCCGAAATATTCAGGATCGAGTTTTACCTTTACCGCTTCGGTATTGATCGTTCGTTTCGGATTAATCATAAGGTTCTGGTTTGCGGAAAAAACGAAACAATCTGATCGGACGGCGAGAAGATCATTGCACTTTTTAACAGGGAAAAAGCGGGACCGCGGGACGTTAACGGCTGCGGCATCTTTAAAAAGGGAAATGGCGGCACCCATCGCGGTTTCAATTTGGATGATCTCGGGGCTTTCGGTATTTCGGGGATCCAGTGTTTTAGGGTTGAAAATGACCGGGAGTTTTAGAATTTTCTGTTTTTCAAGAAGGTCTTTCAGAAAGGAGAGGTTAACCCAGATATTGTTGGTGTTAAAGTATCTGTACTGCTTAATATCCTGAAAAGCGTTCATTTCATTTTTCGGACATTGCGCGGATTCGCGGAGAATCAGGCTGCCGTTTTGATGCCGGGCCAGATGTCCTCCTTTAATATCCGCGGGTGTTTTTTGGGCGACTTCCATCATAAAAGGAAAACGGTTTTTTGAAAAAAAACCGAGCAAAGAGGGATCAATTGAGGCGCCGAGATTATCGGAATTGGATATAAAGGCGAAATTAATTTTATTATCCAGCAGGCGCTCTAACATTTTCGATGAATAAAGGGCCGTGTAGACATCGCCATGTCCGGGAGGATTCCATTCCAGTTCTGGATTTTCGGACCATTTTGCGGGTCCCAGCCCGTGTTTCAATACCTTCGGAAACATATGCTGTTGAAACAAAAGTGGTTCGGATTCCGGTTTTATTTTTGAAAGAACCTCAAGAGTATCATTATGGGTGTGAAAACTGTTCATGATTGCCGGTTGTACACCGCGATGAATAATCTGCTGTAATATGACATCCAGAAATGATTGGCCTTCCTTGATAATAATTAATGATTTGGGACCGGTTAGACCCATACTGGTGCCGAGGCCGCCGTTTAATACAATCCGAACCGAATGTTTCAGGGCGTTTTCTCCGGCAGATCTATAATCTCTTAATTCCTCGAACTCTTCTATTTCATCGGAACCCACCGGCTGAATATCCTTATTGTGGATCATACCGGTTTCACCTGAAACCAACTGCTCATAATAATAGGCAAACGTATCGATAACAATGCGCGGAAGGTGCTTTCTTTCCATTTTCGTAATGAAGGCCGAAAGAGTACCTATAGATTTGGAATTATGCATATTTATCTTATATACGATTCGATTTCTTATTGGTTATGGATTATTATGCCGGGATATATCGTTTTTACAAGCAGGGGGAATATATTGCCGGCCGAGGCCGGCAATACGATAGTGTCATACGACAGATTCAATCCATCCCAGGGGATCTTCAGACCTACCGTATTGTATATCTGTGAGAGCATTATAAAATTGTCGTGAAAGAGGTCCCACACGACCATTGCCAATGGTAAGGGTTTTTTCGCCATACTTGATTTCACCCACAGGAGAAATCACCGCTGCCGTGCCCGTTCCAAATATTTCTTCAAGCTTTCCGGATTCATGGGCCAGGGTCAATTCGTCAATGGTCATTCTCTTTTCCGAAATCTTCATGTTCCAGGATTTTCCAAGAGCGAGAACGGACTTTCTTGTGATTCCAGGGAGGATACTGCCGTTCAGAGAAGGTGTTACAATTTCTCCATCGATCACAAAAAAGATATTCATTGAGCCGACTTCTTCAAGATATCTCTGTTCGACACCGTCCAGCCATAGAACCTGTGAATAACCGTTCTTATGCGCTTCTTCACTGGCGCGAAGGCTTGCCGCGTAATTGCCAAGTGTTTTTGCCTCACCCACACCGCCTCGTACCGCCCGGACATAGTCTTTTGTGACCCAGATTTTGATCGGGTTGAAACCTTCAGGGTAATAAGCCCCGACCGGTGAAAGAATAATAAAAAGCCGGTACGTATTGGAAGCCCGGACACCAAGAAACGGATCAGAAGCATAGATCGTGGGTCTGATATAAAGGGATGTTTCAGGGGCATCCGGTACCCAGTCTTTTTCGATCTCGACCAGCTGCTTAAGGGCGGATAACAGAAAATCTTCATCCATTTCAGGAATGCAAAGCGCTCTGGAGGATCGATTCAATCGTTTGATATTTTCCATGGGGCGAAAAAGCTGGATATTACCGGTACTTGTTCGATATGCTTTTAAACCTTCAAAAACGCCCTGGCCATAATGAAGTACCATGGTTGCCGGGTCCATTGGAATCGGAGAATAGGGTTCAATTCGCGGGTTTTGCCAGCCGTTGTCAGGATTATAATCCATATTAAACATATGATCAGTAAAAAATGATCCAAAACCAAGGTTGGACGGATCCGGTTTGGATTTTAGTTTTTTGGATTTTGTGATGGTAAGGTTCATCTCTTCCTCCATGGGTCAATTTAAAGTTTTATTCGTAAATGTATAGTATATTTACAGATGAAAGCAAGTCCAAATTTTTGAATGAAATCAATTCGGATCGTTTTTCATTAAACCATAGAGGTCTGCCCGGCTCATGAAATAAAAGGTGGAAAATTACAAAACAATGATTATTTTGGTGTGGTTTACGATCTGACTCTATTGACATTGATCGTTCCCTTGGGTATGTATCGCAAAAAAACACTATAAAGGATGAAATAATGGACTTTCCAGATGAAAAAGCCGGTATTGAACCGGTTCGATTGGGTTATGACAGTCAATTTAAATTCAAGTGCCACAAGGATATTAAATGTTTTACAAAGTGCTGCCGGGGAATAAACATTGTTCTGACGCCCTATGATATCATCAGGCTGAAAAATCGCCTTCAGCTAAAATCAGATGAATTTCTATCCATATACACAAATGTTGAATTGCTCGAAAAAACAGATCTGCCCGTGGTGACACTGGGACTTGTCGGAGATGATGAAGAGAAAGCCTGCCCCTTTTTAAGAGAAGAGGGATGCGTTGTGTATGAAGATCGGCCCACCACCTGCCGTTATTATCCGCTGGGATTCGCGTCGCTCAGCCATAAGGAAGGGGCGGATGACGAAGGGTTCTATTTTTTTGTAAATGAGTCGCACTGTCTTGGCGCTGAAGAGGATAAAGAATGGACGGTAAAAAAATGGCGGAAAGACCAGGGCGTTGATTTTAATGATGAAATCAATGCCGCATGGACGGATCTGGTGGTAAGGAAAAGATCGTTTCCAAAGAACGTCATGCTGACGGAAAAAGCCAAACAGATATTTTTTATGGTCAGCTAAAATATAGATAAATTCAGAGAATTTGTTTTCGAAAGTTCTTTTCTAAAGCGATTCGAGAATGATGACAAGACCATCGATAAAATTAAGAATGATGAAATCGCCCTGTTAAATTTTGGCGTAGAATGGCTCACCGGTATCTTGTTCAAACAGGGCGGACCGGATACGGCTGAAGAAGATAACGCCGATCAACGTCAATAATAATCTGTAGGGGCAGGCGTGCGTGTCTGCCCTTGTATTAATATTCCTCATAGAACAAGCCTTCCTGATACGTTGGATCATTTAATCTCTCCTCAATATCCACATCGAAAAAGTCCGCGATGGGCGCGAATATTTCAGGCGTACTTGCCTGGACGCTTCTCGCGGTATATAGAACTTTATCCAGTCCGGTGCGCGTCATTTTTCCCAGGGGTTTTCGACACATTCCGGAAGGCATGCCGAAAATTTGCATCAGTGTTTTTATGGCCAAAGGATTACGGGCTCTGCACACCACTTCACCATAGGGGGTTTTTTCCATTGTTTTTACTGTGACAAGCCCGAAAAGCGGGTCAAGGGTATTGGCAAGCTTTTCGGCATCTTCGTCATTTCCCTGGTTCAGGAAATCGACCATCTCCGAGACCGCTTTGGGCACAATATTTGTGATCACGGAAATGACACCTGCGGCGTTGATTTCAGGATTTGTGATCATTTCCAATGTAAGGGCGTCATCACCGGATAAAATCGTGTAGTCAATTCCGCAGCATTCTCTGGTGTGTTTCATATTGTCAAGATTACCGGTAGCTTCCTTAACGGTATCAACGTTTGGATATTCTTTATAAAGTATGGCAAGATCCTCAGGAAGCAGCTGGGCGCCGGTCCTGCCGGGAATAATATAAGGGATAATCTGAATTCCGGGAAAGGCTTTTGCGACCGGTTCTATATATTCTTTTCTGATTTCAATGGAACTGGGTCCATTATAATAAGGGTCCACAAGCAGGGCCGCATCCGTTCCAGCCTCAATGGCGTGTTCGGTGGCGGCAAGCGCCTCCTTTGTATTGTTGCTGCCGGCCCCGGCGATGCACATACACTTGGTGCTGGTTTTTTCAGCAATGGTTTCAATCACCTTATTGTGTTCATCCCAGCTTAAGACCGGGCTTTCTCCGGTGGTACCCACAGCGAGAATACCGGAAATCCCATTTTCAATCTGAAAATCAGCGAGCCGATTGAGCTCGTGATAATCAACAGAGCCGTCTTTATCAAACGGGGTG
>JAUVGT010000260.1 GCA_030593645.1 Deltaproteobacteria bacterium | reverse complement strand
GATGTCAATCAAGGATGACCTGACCGGGCTTTATAACCGCAGGTATTTTATGGATATCGCGGGAAGGGAAGTCGCTGGTAGTCGAAGGTATAAGACAAAACTTGCAATGTGTCTGATCGATATCGATCATTTTAAGGAGGTTAATGATACTTACAGCCATTCAGCCGGAGATGCAATTCTCTCTGATATGGGCCGGCTGCTGGAAGAAACAATGAGAGAGAGTGATTTGATTTGCCGGTATGGGGGTGAGGAGTTTGCTGTTATTTTGCTACATGTTCAGGAGGAAGCCGCATCAGGAGTATGTCAACGGTTCAGGGATAAAGTCAGCAAACATCGATTTATTTACAACTCGAACACTATAAAAATAACCATCAGCATAGGGATCGCGTCGTTTGATTTATCCGATTCGATGACCCATTATTCATTGATTGCGAATGCAGAAAAAGCTCTATGCAGCGCCAAGCAAAGAGGGAATAGCCATGTTGAAATATTTTCAGGCGGCATGAAATAGGTTTACATATTTTACCAGAACTTTTCTTTTGAAACTTTAAGACTTTCCTGTATTCTGAAGAGGGCGTCTGCCAGCTTTCCGATCTCGTCTTTGGATTTTATTTTTATTTCTGCATCAAGGTCGCCCGAACTGATCCTGTCAGCAATTACGGACAGATGCTTGATTCTTCCTGTTAATTTCTTTCCGTATAGAAAAACAACGAATCCGATAAATAGTAAAGTGCCGCTTATGATTCCAATATTGATATTTTTTGACCGACTTGCAAAATCTTTCATTTTATTCCCGATATTTTTTACAATTTCGTTACCTGTCAATCCACGATCTTCAGTGATAATATTGTCCGGAGTTATCAGCTGATTAAACGCAAAATAATAACCACTGGCGAAAGCCAAAAAAAGGGGAACCAGCAGAAAAAACATTAATTTGCCTCTTACACCGATCAGAGTACGATATGTTTTGTGGGGTTCGGATTTTTTATTATCTGCAGTATATGTCTCTTTTTCTGACTCTATGTCCTGGGGTGGGGCTATTTCATCCAGGGTTATTGTTTCCGTCCTGGGTAGAGAGTCAGAAGTAGGAAATGATGAAAATAATAAATCATCTAAAATCGGTTTTTCCGGTTCAGGCTGCGGTTTGTAAGCAATTACAATATGTCCGCAGGATTTGCATTTAAACCTGACACCGGCCCCATTCATCCTTAAGGGATCGACTCGATATTTTTTTGAACATTCTTTACATACAACAACCATGGTAAACCCCTCTTATAAGGAAAGGTCATTTTGACTGTTGATTTTCTGGATTAAAGCAGGCAATTGACAGTTATCCTCTCATCAGCATAACTCTGAATAGGGCGTGTGCTGAGCGTGATAAAAAGAGCGCAGGACATCTATGGGATGGTGCGCTCTATATTTATAAAATTATACCACCGTTACATTGACAGCGGAAGGTCCTTTTTGTCCTTCCTCAATATCAAAAGTGACCCGATCATCCTCCCTGAGGGATTTAAATCCTTCCGCATTAATTCCGGAATGATGAACAAATATATCCGGTCCGTCTTCCTGGGCAATAAAACCAAATCCTTTCTTGTCACTAAACCATTTCACCACACCATCAGTCATAACACAAACTCCTTTCCAGAACATTACATCGTTCCAACCTTCGGATTACCAATACGAAATGAATTTTCATCTGATTGAAAAACTTCATGATATCCCGCATACTAAATCATTTTTCAGGAAAAATCAATTCCTCTATGGCATTATTGCTAATATTTTTAGCTTTTTAATTGATTCGGATTATCACATTCGTTTTCACAAACAATTCACACTAACTTCACAGTTTTTTCAAAATGATATTTTATGAATAACCAGGGACGCGGAGAGTTTTTTAAACGAAGGCTATAAGGAGAACTCAACATGAGTATTAAAAAAATGATAGCGGTAATCGTAATCTCTCTTATAGGAAGTGCCGGGCGGGCAATACTGGGGACATCCATTTCCATGAGATCTAAAATTTATATGGATCGTTTGAATCCGCAGGTTGAAGGGCCGCCACCGCTATGAAAAAAAGATTGAAAGTTATCTTAATGTGGTGTGCGGTTATTATACTTCTCGCCGCCTCTTTGAAGCTTAACGCACACGTTATGTTTAATGTCCGGAGGTGGGCTGTTATGATAATCCTTTTGTGTCTGACGGCTATTTCCTTCCGGCCCCTGACATTCCTTTGGGGAAAGTGGAAAGGATATGGAAATTGTATTGAGTGCCTGCTTTTTCTCATCGTCATATTCGTGGCTTCATTTTTGTCAATTAAAAATGAGGCTGTATTTTGTTACAAAAAGTACAAGGTAATCCATGCACCGCCGCATCAGATCAGCCAGTACGGCAAGCATTTTATTGTCGGTTACGATAGTTTTGATGAGGTTAAGGATCTTGTATTATCCGGATCCATTGGTGGTGTCTATGTCGCTGGAAAAAATGCAACAGGGAAAAACAGATCACAAATAAGAAAAGAAATAAAAGCGATTCAGGATATCAGGAAAGAACAAGGGTTGCCGCCGCTTTTTATCGCAACCGACCAGGAGGGGGGAGTGGTTTCCAGACTGTCGCCTCCCCTCACGCGTTTTCCTTCTATGTCCAGTATATTAGAATATAATCAGACCAATTACCAACAGGTTGCACATTATGCGGCATTACAGGCCATCGAGTTGTCGGACATGGGAATCAATTTAAATTTCAGCCCGGTTGTGGATTTGAAAATTCCGCAGCCGAACCATCATTTGAATCAGCGTACTATGTTATATAGCCGGGCGATATCCAGCGATCACCGAATCGTTACAATTGCGGCTCTAACCTATTGCAGGGAATTAAGGGAATTTGGGATATTTCCCACACTTAAGCATTTCCCCGGCCTCGGCAGGGTCCGGGAAGATACTCATCTTTTACCGGGTATACTCAACCGGGATGAAACCTTTCTTAAAGAAAATGACTGGCAGCCGTTTATTCAGGTCACACGCCAGACAGACGCTTTTATGATGATCGGTCATGTCAGGTTGGACAGGATTGATCATATCAACCTTGCTTCATATTCCACAGCCGTTATCCAGGGTATTATCAGAGGTAAAATGAAATTCGACGGGATAATCATCACAGATGATCTTAATATGGGAGCAATAAGCAGGAACGGTGAAGAGATTGGCAAAATCGCGGTGAAAGCATTGAACGCCGGTGCTGACCTTCTTCTTTTTTCTTATAATGGGAATCAATATTACCCTGCCATGTATGAAGTAATCAAGGCCGCAAACAAAAACCGGCTGAATACACTACGGATTCATCAAAGTTCAGTAAGGCTGGAAAAAACAGCCTGGAAGCTGCCTGGAGCAGTCGAAAAGTCTGATTTTCAGGTAGAACTGATCTCAAAACACCCTTTCAGGCACGGGGATTTGCTATCCCGTCTATTCTATCAAATAAAACCTGGTCCTGAGGGCCGGATCAGAGATAAAAGGCTATGCCTGAGATATCCGGGTTTATAAAAAACGTCATGAAAGCATTTATCATGAAAACAAGATCGGCTTTTGGAAAGTGAGGGAGTCACTTCACATTATTGCTGTGGAGGTGTTTTTCGAATACTTCCAGAATATTATCGATTTTGTATGGAACGCCAATAAAATCATCCATACCGGATTCCAAACACCTTTTTTTATTACCTTCGGTAATATCACTTGATACCGCCAGAATCAGAATATGCTTGTCGGTTCCCTGTTCCTCTTCCCTTATTGAAAGGGCGGTTTCGTAACCATTCATTTCAGGCATATGGCAATCCATGAGTATCAAATCGTATTTATTTGTTTTATATGCTTCTATAGCCAGTTTACCATTTTCAGCCACATCACATCTGACCTTCAATTTACTGAGCAAAGTTGCCAGGATTTGCTGGTTTGCCTTGTTGTCTTCCACGACAAGGGCCCAGTATTTTTCAAATGTTAATTCATCGATAAAATGCTTTGTGATTATTCCCGTATGCTTCAAAACGGAGTTTTCGTTAAATTTTTCCTTCAGCATCAAGATACAGTTATAAAGATGGGACTGCCTGATTGGTTTTGAAAGAAACGCGCTATAACCGTTTTCCTGTAATATTTGCGCATCTCCCCTGCTGGCATTCGCGGAAAGGCATATGAGAGGTATATTTTCCAGCGGTTTATGTTCTCTTATCGATTGGGCATAATCACTGAATTTTTCAATCTCACCGTCTTTCAAATCCAGGATTACCATATCAAACGGATTGACTAAAAGTGCTGTCAGGAGCTGATCGATAGCGCTGCCTTTTGTTTCAGCGATACTGCATCTCCCTCCCCAGTGATTGATATATAAAGACAGGACTTTACTATTGGTCAGACTATCACTTATGGCAAGAAGACGTATTCCTGTTATCGTATTTGCATCACTATCAAATTCATAATCTACCGGCTCTAAAGTTCCAAATTCGGCAGTAAACCAGATTATTTTGCCTTTGTCTTTGTCCTCATCAACGCCGATGTTTCCATTCATCATTTTAACATGCGTTTTCGGTGCATCAAGATTCAAATCTGTTTGTTCGGCGTTTGAACCCGCGATTTTAAAACACAATGTGACTTTTTTCCCATTTTGTATTGAGCCTGTTTTCGATATCGAAATAATGATTTTAACCCTATCCATATGTTTTATTGCGCTTGAAATTATATTTAAAAGGATATGTCTGAGTATGGCAGGGTCACCGGCCAGTGTTTCGGGAACATCTGAATGCACAAGTACCGTAAACTCCAGATTTTTTTCAAAGCCCAATATGGAGATATATTCAGTCGCGTTTTCAACAGTCGTTCTCAGATTGAATTCAATATCATTAAGTTTTAAGGTTTTTGCGCGTATATTTGAATCCTCCAGGACATCATTAATGACCCTGTTTATTGAGTTTCCTGATGATTTAATAACTTCCGTATAATCCCTTTGTTCATTGTCCAGGTCGGTATCAAGTAAAAGATCGGTCATCCCGAGGATGCCGTTTAACGGTGTGCGTATTTCACTGCTTATATCGGATATAATGTTCTTTTTCGATAAGACCTTTTTTGCAGTATCCTCTTTTATTGATTTAAGACATGACATCAGATTTTCTAATTGAACGCCTCTTTTTTCAATCTCTTGTTCGAGGTTCTTAATATAATGTTTGTTTCTTCTATTAAAATCCCATTTGTTTGTGAGGGAGAGGGCGATTTGTTTAATGGTTAAACTTTCAAAAGGCTTTTTCAGGAAGAATAAATTGTTGTTTGATCCCAGTGTTTTGATAATGCTGTCCCATGAATAATCTGAATATGCCGTGCAGATAACAACCTCAATATTCGGGAATTCATTCCAGATATAGTGAATCGTCTGTATCCCGTCAATTCCCGGCGGCATTCGAACATCCATGAAGATCAATGAATAGGGGTGGCCCTCTTTTTCGGCTTCTTTGACCATAGTTATGGCCTCATGGCCCTGATACGCGTCATCGATTCTGTATGTTATGTCTATATCCGAATAATCAGTACCAGACGCCGATTGTTCATCGAACAGTTCGGTTTCAAGTTTTTTTGTTTCTATATCTTTTTCAGATAAATTCTTATGAATCAGTATTGCCTTTAAGTCTTCATGGATAGAATGGTTGTCATCAACAATCAGTATTCTCCTGGTTTTTTTAGACATTAATTATACCTCGTTTACAGATTTTTCTGCCGTTACCTGTTACAAAAACCGTAAAACAGCTTCACACCTATTAGTATCGGCATTTATACTAAAATCTTCAGGAGTTTTATTGTATATTTGTTAATGATTAGATCAAAGTGCCTGGAGTTCCACCGTCGCTAAAGCTGTGGCGGTCTGGAGGCTATGGGTTCTTTGGATCCGGATATTTACTTTACTAATGGGTCATAAGCATGATAAAAGATAACTTAAAACCAGGTATTTAAATCATGGAGGACAAAAATGAGTGATAATAAAAAGACAGACAAGCCAAAATGGGTTGAAGAGATTGAGATTGCCGGGGACAACCTTGTCGCAAAAGTTAAAGAGCTTATCAAGGAGGGAAATATCCGCCGTTTAATTATACGAAATTCAGACGGGGATATATTGGTGGAAATACCGCTATCAGCTGGTATTGCCGTTGGTGGCATTACTACAATATTTATGCCCATACTGGTTGCTCTGGGAGCGATGGCAAGTATGATCGCAAGTTTTAAGGTTGAGGTGATCCGCCGTCCGGAGCAGGATAAAAAATAGGCATTGGAATATTTTAAAATGAATAGTATCGAAATTCACAACTCATTTTCCAAAGATGCAATGAATAATTTATTTCCTGAAGACAGGGCTGATAAGTTTTTCAACGCCCTATACGGTGATGCTGAAGAGGGGGCTTATGATATCAGTTTTAATTTTAAGGGCTTGGAACACCATAAGCTGATATTTGAATTCCAGTTAACCCAGCGGCCCGGTAAATGTCTCGCATGTAATCTCACCTATGGACTTCCTGAAGTTTTTTCTCGTCACCCGATTATTAATATCAAGGGAATGATCCATAAAATCGATACAAAATTACCAGATGGTATTCGCTGCATTGATTGGACGATCGGTAATACGGATGAAGTATCATCAAATCTTCATGTGATTCCTGTGACTATTTTGATCAATGAATAAAAATGGTTTCAGAATCGCCCCTCAAATTCACTTTAGACTGATATTAATTCTCCCAGATCTACTGCATGCTGCGGATTCGGGTTTCGGTATCTTTAACATCTATCATCAAATCGATAAGCTTTGACGTATCCGTATTACCGTAATGGTATGGATAAAGTATCTTCGGGTTGAATAATTTCACGGCCCTGACAACCATTTCAGGTGTCATGGTATATGGGAGATTCATTGGCAGGAAAACACATTCAATATGATCCAGTTCTTTCATTTCAGGTATGTCTTCAGTATCTCCGGCAACGTAGATTCTTTTGTCGCCGAAATGAATAATATAGCCGTTTCCCACTCCTTTGGGATGGAATGGAACGCCGCCGCTTCGTTCATGAATAATGTTGTAAGCCGGAACCGCTTCAATTTTAATATCTTTAAATGTGCGGCTTTCGCCGTTTTTTATGATGAT
>JAUVGT010000050.1 GCA_030593645.1 Deltaproteobacteria bacterium | reverse complement strand
ATCGTGGTTTTTACGTTGGCATGTCCCAAAAGTTTCTGGACGGTCCGGATATCATAACCGCTTTCTAAAAGATGTGTGGCGAATGGATAGGGAAAGGGGAATCCGGTTTGATACCGCAATTAATCATTCATGACATTTCCTCCTTTCAATGGGGTTGTTGGGCAGTTTCTATACAACATGCCGATATGGAACAAAAAGCAGCCTGGCCATTTTTATGACATTTTTTTGCAGAACGTGAAATATAATAATAACAACCTAAAAGTGTTGATAATTTATAAAACTATGATAGAAAAAAAGGGGTTGAGAAACAAAACTTTGTGCTGACGTTTCATGACACGACCTTCGAATGTATTGCTGAAAACTACTCGGTATCATCTGGGGTTGGGAGTTTACGTGAAGCATCAAAAAAAATAATTTTGGAAATGAGATAAACACCGAACATCACACCGGATGTGGGACGGCGAAAAACCTGCCGCCCCACAGTTCAGAGTTCGCTCTATAACATTATTGATGGTCTCGTAAAAAGTCCGAATTAGACGGTTTTGTAAAAAGTTCAAATTCAAGGCGTGCAAATTTCGTAATTATGAAGCGTACTTATAGTACGTTGAATGATTGCGAAATGCAGCACAACGCAGAAGTTGGACTTTTTACGAAACCGTCATTATTACTTTTTGAAGAGTTCAGAATGTGATCCGGTTCTTTCTAAATACAGATCGTCGGAAGAGATTTGGTAGATCAAAAGCCAGTCTGATTCTATGTGACATTCACGATGTCCCTTCCAGTTTCCAGACAATTGGTGATCATTATATGCCGCTTCCAGTACTTGGTCAGAAACCAGTTTTTTGATAACAACCCTTATTTTAGAAAGATTCTTGTTTTGTTTCTTGATCCTTTTATAATCTTTCTTAAACTGAGTTGTGTAATGAAGGTTCAACTTTCAAGTTCCTTAAATAATTCATCCACAGAGTCAACTTTATGGACATTTATGCCAGCTTCAGCGTCTTTAAGAGTCTTAGCTGTAACCTCATTTGGAATCTTTATTTCAAAAGGGATTCCATTATGTAATGTTATTTGTGCGAGGTACATTGAAATGGCCTCCGACATAGATATATTTAGTTTTTTCAGTATCATTTGAGCATTGTTTTTGATAACTGGATCGACACGGGTTTGTATCGTTGTTGTTTTTGCCATAATATACTCCTATTTGTGGTAACTATGTATTGACATTATCACTACATATAGTATACAGCATATTTTTCAGATTTCAACTAATTTTATAATCTGTAATTACAAATGGTTAGGGAGAACAAACCATCGCAACATAATGGATAACCAAATAAGTGCGGCAACATAAATTTAACTATTTTTCTCAATGTCAGTGGTAATCCTGGCTACCACAGACCTTAATCGTTAGAGCTTGTACAAATATATCAATGCTTCAGGCTTACAAGAATATTCAAGATGTCGCAAAGAAAGTCTTGGATGAAATAAAGACATATCGACAGGGATACATCTGAAATAGATTTAACTCAGATTTACCTTCGAGCCCCACATTCGCAAGAAAGAATCAGAGTGGGGCTTTAAGCATGAGAATATTTATTACTTTAGCTCTAATGGGAAAGTTCAAGAGCTCTAAGTATTACCCTGGTCGAGCATGGCGTTTGCTACTTTTATGAATCCCGCAATATTTGCTCCGTCGAAATAATTGCCGGGTTCGCCATACCTTTCGGCCGCCTGCAGGCAGTTCCGGTGGATATCGATCATTACTTGCCGCAATCGTTGATCGACCTCTTCATTGGTCCACTTTATCTTGGTGCTGTTTTGCGCCATTTCAAATCCGGAACAGGAAACGCCACCGGCATTGGATGCTTTTCCGGGAGAATAGAGAATGTTGTTTTCAAGTAAAAACTCGATGGCATCAGGGGTTAAGGGCATATTGGCGCACTCGGTGACGCACAGGCACCCGTTTTGGATAAGAGCCCTGGCATCTCCTACATCCATCTCATTTTCGCAAGCACAGGGGAAGGCGATGTCGCACGTGACTCCCCAGGGACGTTTACCCGGATAAAAATCAACCTTAAATTTATCGGAATAGTCCTGAACCCGGTCTCGGCCGCTGGAACGCATGGCCAGCATGTAATCGATCTTTTCCCCCTGGACACCGTCTTTGTCATAAATAAACCCGTCCGGACCGGAAAGGGTGATGACCTTGCCCCCCATTTCCGTAATTTTTTTAGCTGCGCCCCAGGCAACATTTCCAAATCCTGAAACGGCCGCGGTTTTACCGTCGATGTGTTTTCCGCGAGTCTTTAACATCTCTTCAGCGAAATAGACAGCACCGTATCCCGTGGCCTCCGGTCGAATAGCGGAACCGCCCCAGTTGATCCCTTTTCCGGTCAGCACACCTTCAAACACATTTTTAAGACGCTTGTATTGACCAAATAAATAACCGATTTCCCGGACACCCACACCGATATCGCCCGCAGGCACATCGGTATTGGGACCAATATGCTTGTATAAGCCAACCATAAAGCTCTGACAAAATTTTTCGATTTCGATATCGGATTTGCCGCGGGGATTGAAATCGCTGCCGCCTTTCCCGCCTCCAAGAGGCAGACCGGTTAACGCATTTTTAAAAACCTGCTCAAAACCTAAAAATTTCAATATGCTCAGGGTCACCGAGGCGTGGAACCGTAAGCCGCCTTTGTAAGGACCGAGAGCGCTGTTAAACCCGATTCGATATCCGGTGTTAACCTGAATGATACCGGTATCATCACGCCAGGGCACCCGGAAAAAGACAATCCGCTCGGGTTCGACAATCCTTTCCAGGATACGTTCGTGCTGATAGAGGGGCTCCTGATCAAATAGAAAATTCAATGAAGAAAGAAGCTCATCGACCGCCTGAATATACTCCTTCTCCCAGGGATATTTACTTTTTATCATTTGTGATATTTCTTGTGCGTATGAGCTCGTTTTTTCTTCTTTGTACGCAACTGACTTATACATTTTTTTAGTCTCCTATTAAACCATGTACATCTGAAAAGCACTCGTTAACAATATTCTTCGCAATGCCAAACGCCTCCGTCCACGATAGGAAATTGACATGAAACTCGATCGTCGCAGTTCATACACAATCCGTTCATCCTTCCGGGAATCACCTTAGTGCCGGGCTCTGCAGATTGAGATGATTGCTCTTTTGTATCTATCTCCACCTTTTCAGGCACTTGCAGTGCGGTTATATTGTCAAAATTTTCACAGATGTTTGTATCCTGAGCTTGAGATTTCATATACTTCCTCCTTCATTTTTGGATTTCGTTTCTTTTGTTAAAAGAAAAACAAAATTATTATTGAGCATAGATAGAGCAATCTATATGCCAGAATGAAAAAGGAGTTTTTCGTCATCGGCCGGTTGGGTATATTAAATCAAAAACATTAAATATCAGTGAGATACATCAGTCAGAGGAACGGATGTTGTGTTGGATGAAGGAGAAAAAAACCGGGGAAGAATTCCCCGGCGGGGAGAAACTACTCGTTTTCGGTTGGGAGTTTTGCCCGCCGTATTTTTTCCCGAAGGGTTTTGCGGTCAATCCCCAGAATCCGGGCGGCTCTGGTTTTGTTTCCTTTCAATCTGATCAGCACATTCGCAATATGCTCCGCCTCTACCTCAGCTAAAGGCCGGTTGAGACCTTTGCGCCAATTGATGCTGAATCGCATGTGTTCAGGCAGATCCACGACATCGATAAAATCACCGTCAGCCAGCACCACCAGACGCTGGATCAGATTTTCAAGCTCCCGGACATTGCCCTGCCAGCGATAATTTTTAAATATCTTAAGAACTTTGTCTGAGAATTGGGGCACCGGACGATTCATATCCCTGGACAGTTTTTCCATGAAAAACTGAACCAGCATCAGGATATCCTCGCCGCGTTCGCGCAGGGGAGGCAATGAAATTTCAACAATGTTCAGCCGAAAATACAAATCCTCCCGGAAGAGACCCTTTTTGACGAGACGTTTCAGATTCGTATTGGTTGCCACTATGATTCGTGCGTCGATTTTTTGAACGCGGCTGGACCCTACCATGAAAATTTCTTTGTTCTGAATAGCTCGCAGCAGTTTCCCCTGCATGCTCAGGCTGGCATCCCCGATTTCATCCAGGAAGAGAGTTCCTCCGTTGGCAATCTGGAAAAAGCCGGCTCGGGAAGCTTCCGCTCCGGTAAATGCCCCTTTGACGTGCCCGAAAAGTTCACTCTCCAGGAGGCTATCTGGAATCGCTGTACAGTTGACGGTTACAAAAGGTCCTGAAACAGTTTTGCTGCTGTAATGGATGGCTCGTGCCACCAACTCTTTGCCCGTACCGCTTTCCCCTAAAACCAACACGTTGACGTCAGTGGCTGAAGCCTTTTCAATGAGACGGTATACATGCTGCATGCCTGGGGAGCTGCCAATAATATTGTGGCTGACAGGCAGCGGTTTAACTTCAACAGCATGGCGATTGGCCTGTTTTTCGAGCATCCTGGAAACAGCCGATAATAACTCTTCATCCGTAAAAGGTTTGACCAGATAATTTTCAGCACCGTCTTTAACCGCCTCTACCGCACCTTTTATGGACGGGTAGCCGGTAATGATCATTATTTCTGTTCCCTTTACATTTTCTTTCACATATTTAAGCAGCTTCAGGCCGCTGATTTTGGGCATTTTTATATCGGTGATGACTAAACCCACCGAGTTTTGCTCCAGGAAGGCAATCGCTTCTTCCACACCTGGTGCGGTGAAGACTTCATAACCGGCAGCTTCGAGGTTTCTTTGGATAACTTCCAAAGTGGGCGGGGAATCATCCACTACCAGGATTTTGGTTCCGTTACGCGTTATTTTTTTATGATTCATTCTTTTCCTCCGGGGATAACCTGTTCAGCGGGAATTTGATCCGGAAGCGGGCACCGTGTCCAATACGGCTCTCCACGTCAATACTGCCGCCATGGGATTTAACGATGCCGTGAACCACAGAAAGCCCAAGCCCGGTTCCCTGTTTGACATCTTTGGTTGTAAAGAATGGTAGAAAAATTTGCTTTACCGTTTCCTGCGTCATGCCGATGCCAGAATCCTGAACCCGCAGGTACACATGGTTTTTGTCAAACGAGGTTTCAATGCTCAACTTACCTTCGTCAGGCATTGCCTGAAGTGCATTGATGATCAGGTTGGTAAAAATCTGCTGCAGCTGGGATAGATCGGCTTTTATGTCCGGTAAATCCTGACAAAGTTTTTTTATCACTATGATTCCATTCTTGGCACATCGTGACTCAAACAGATAAACACCGTCTTCAATCAGTCGGTTCAAGTTTACCGGGGTTTCCCGCGGCGGGGTCTGACGACTGAAAAACATTAGTTTTTTAATCACTTCCCTGGCATGCAAAGCCGCCTTAATAATGTTATCCAGATCACTGCAAACTTGTTTCGGCAGATCCGTAACTTTTGACGATAACTGGGCAAAACCAAGGATATTTCCAAGCGGCTCATTGAGCTCATGAGCAACCCCGGCAGTCAGCTGACCGATTTTCGCAAGACGATCCGAGTGCCGCAGCTGATTTTCGATCTCGGATTTATGATCGAGCGCTTCCTTTTTCTCGATGGCCAGTGAAAGATGATGAGCAATGTTTCTCAGAAGGGCACGCTCTTCATCAAGAAAGGGAGTTTTTTCAGTTTTGTGATCTTCTTTTTGAGGCGAAATAATGACCTCAATGTTTCCCCGGCAAGTCTTTTGAATAACCAGGTCTTCGATCAGGTCAGGGCCGATCGTGGAGGTATTTCGATTGCCATAGAAATGTTGATCCAGGCGGATAATGGCCGTCGTGATCGACGGGTACTGAAAAGCAGGGGGAATAATAGCGGCAATGGACTCCAGCATTGTGGGAAGGGGTTTGTTTTGTCCCACTATTTTCGCTATACTGTAAAGGCAGGTGAGCTCTTTATTTCTTTCGATTAACTGATTTCGTTCATTCAGGAGCTGCTTTTCGTGTCCAACGCGCTCTGATACATCCTGACCGATTGCCAGCACTCCAATAACAGTTCCCGATGTATCATCCTCAAGTCTCTTATAGTGCCACTCGATAAAACGTTCTTCGCCTGCACGGGTAATAATTCTGTTGACAATATTAATGGGTGACTTGTCTCTAAGGATGAACCGCTGGAAATATCGCTTTGCCGGGTTTTTTTCCTTCAGGGGTAAAAGCAGGTCGAACCAATTCCTTTGGGTGAGCTCTGAATACGAATATCCCGTTGTCGACTCCAAAAATTCATTAAAACTTATAATCTTCCCATCAAGATCCAGGATGAGGATGATCCCTTTTGTAAGCTGGATGGCGGGCTGGTATAAATCAGCAATTCTGTGTATCATGTTTATTTTAACCTTATGCACCACTTGCGGGTTAGATTTTTTTCCGGCCTTTCGGATCATCCTTTAAGAACGGCAAGAAGATCATTTTGAATTTTTAGCCTGTAATGGTTCACTGATGCCGGATTGGACATGACCATATCAAGCTGCCGGGTGTGCAGGGCGAGGTATCCCAGAATTTTAAGGCGTTCAATCATAAAATCCTTTTCATAGCCTTCCACCCTTGCGATCAGGTTGTCCTCACGGATCTCCACGCGGAAGTGGTTTTCTTCAAGTATATCCCTGATAAAACGGACACGCTTCAAACGTCTGTCATAATCCGCGGCCCCGCCTTTAAACTGGAAACTCACATAGTTTTCTGAAACCCGGTCGCTGACAAGAGCCTCCATGGTGGCAAAATGGTAGCCCAGCCTTGAGCTCAGGCCGCAGTAGTTTTTTGAAATGGTAAAATAATTCCGGTCAGCATACTTTGATTTAAGGCCCGGTGTCAGGGCCGGGTTCATGGTGGACCGGAACATGACGGACAAGAGCCCCTTGCCGTCTATGGCAGGAGGGCCTTCCCACGGAACAGCCACATACCCTTTCCAAAAGGCCAGCATGGGAATAGAGCAAATATTCTTCAGTTTGACATACCTGCCCTTGATCTCCCTGAAAAATCCGTCATCAAGATTCAGGACCCACCACTGCATGGGTACATGATAGTAAAGCTGCTTGCCGGATCTTTCTGCAAAATCATGCTCCTTGCCGAAATTGAACATTTCGCGCACGGCTTTTTCATGGACAAAACGGGTAATATCATGGAAGGTGCTGCAGCTGCCTGGCCTAAAATCGATCGCGTCCGGGTCCAGCAGGTTCAGGGGCACGATATGGCGGCTCACATTTTTCAAAATAGTGTATATGGGGCTGTCGAGCATGAGGTTTATTTTAGTTTCAGACCGCACCAGGAGCGATTCGATTTTTCCGTCATATACGGCCATGTTGTCCGCGT
The DNA here is from genome assembly GCA_030593645.1 of Deltaproteobacteria bacterium. Classification (GTDB taxonomy): domain Bacteria; phylum Desulfobacterota; class Desulfobacteria; order Desulfobacterales; family JAUVGT01; genus JAUVGT01. Next base: position 9,256 of record JAUVGT010000050.1, on the reverse strand, counting down.
CAACAGTTACGGTCGTTTTATGTTTCAACAGATCCACAGCTCCGGGCACGCCAAACAGGGCGGGAACGCCGAACTCTCTGGCCACATTGGCCAGATGCCCGGCAAAGCCGCCCTGTTCCGTGATAACTGCTGAAGCGCGGTTTAACAGAGACGCCCATACAGGCAGCGCCTGTTTCGTCACCAGGACCGATCCTTTTGGAAAATCGAGCAGATCCATGCTCTTTTTGACAAAAAACACCTTTCCAAACCCGACACCCGGGCTTGCGGTGATGCCTTTTTCAAAAATAAGAGGGGCATGCCCTGAAGCCTTTGGCATTCTGCCGGGGTCATCCTTTTTAACGCGCATTTGCTGCAGGGGGCGGCTTTGGAGTATCGGGATTGATCCATCCGGTGTCACAGCCCACTCAATATCCTGGGGAACCTCGTAATATTTTTCGATTTTTACGGCCAGTTCAGCCAGTTCAAGGACTTGTTTTTCGTTTAAGGAGGGTTTATTCCCTTCAGCTCCTGTCAATTCAATCCGGCACACGCCTTCTTCCGGAAAACACACAAATTTTCGTTGTTTGGACCTGATGTCGGATTGAATAATTTTCATGGGCTTTTTTCTGGAAACCACAAAAAGATCGCAGGGTTCACTGCCGTCAACAACAGATTTGGGCAATCCCCAGACCGCGTTGATAAAAACAGAATCATCTTTCGTGTCAACAGGGTTCCGTGAATAAACAACACCGCCGGCAGCAGCATCCACCATCACCACACATCCCACACACATGGATATATCTTCATCTCTGAACCCCCTGTTTAAGCGGTATGAGACCGCCTGGATTGAATATTTACTGGCAAGGATCTCTTTGTACGCGTCCAGAACGCTGTCCCTGCCAATGTTCAGTATGCTGCGGTACTGACCCGCAAAGGAACTTTCCCGTGTATCCTCCCCAAGAGCGCTGCTTCTCAGAGCCAGCTTTATCTTACTCCCGGTTTCCGCTTCAAGCTGTGTAACCGCGGCCATTATCGCTTTACGAAGCGTTGCCGGTATTTCAGAACGGATGATCAGCTGCTGGATTCTGGCGCACATATCATAGAGTCCCTCAATATGATCGAGGTCGGCAGACTGCCGGCGCATGTCAATCTCAGCCCGCAAGTCATTCTCTGTGATAAACAGATCATGGGCCGCGGCGGTGATAACAAATCCCTTTGGGGTGATAAGATTCAGCCTGTTTCTTATCTCCCCGAGATTGGCCATCTTGCTCCCGACACTGTGGGCCATCTCTTTGGTGACCGAATCAAGGGAAATCGCCAGTATGTGTTCTTTTAACGATTTTTCTTTCACAAGCAGGCCAACGATCTGTTCCTGGATGAAATCAAACCGGGCATTGAGCGCATTGTATTTTCCATTGGAGAGCGTGTTCAGCTTTTTTATCATGTTGAAAACATTAACCGATACAGCAGTACTGGATGCCCGTATGAAGGCCATGCCAAAAAGATGGCCGCTTGTGAGCATACGTTCCATATCGGCCATGATTTCAAGTGCTTTGGTATTTGAGGACAAAAGAAGCTTAAACGCGTGATATCTTTCTTTGAAACTAATGCGGAGTGCCTCAACATCAGATGGGGACATTTTGTTTTTTTGGGGTATAAAACGGCTTAAAAGCCGGCGAATTCGACGCATAGGATTTGTTTATTCAGGTTTGCTGACCGATTTTAGTTTCTCTATTTTCTTTTCCTGTATGGACTTTTTTTGAAACGCGTCCTGCAGTTTATACAACAGTTCATCAAGGTCAACAGGCTTCATCAGATAGTCAAAGGCGCCAAGTTCCATGCCCTGTCTTGCGACTGAAAGGCGCGCGTGGCCGCTGAGCATGATGACCTCTATGAGGGGATCGATGCGTTTGATTGCTTTCAGGGTTTCTATTCCGTCCATGCCCGGCATCCTGACGTCCAGCACCACCACATCAATATTCTTATGACCGCCGCTCAATATTTCAACGGCCTGTTCCCCGCTGTTGGCTCCCAACGCATTTATTTTTCTTTTTTTCATTCGCTTTATCAGTGAGACGACAAAATCAATCTCATCATCGACAAATAATACGGCTAAATGATCCACTGTATATTTCTCCTGTTTCAATATAATCCTTTTAACAACCTGTTTGAGATTCTCTATGCTGCTGCCGCTTTTTTCCACAACATATTCATTTTTTCCGGGATCCGGCCGGTCGTTTTCCTTTGCATCGGCAACATGCTTCACGACGGTTAAAGACGGATATTTGTTTTTTACCATTCGTATTACAGATGAACTTTCACGGCCGGGTAAATCCGAATCCAAAACTAAAATATCCACTGCCTTTTTATTGAATATCTGTCTGACCATTTCATTGCTGTTTTTTGCTAAAAGAACATGCCAGCCTTCTTTGGTCATTTCGCGCTTTAAAAAAGCACGCACATACGGATTGCGGTCGGCGATTAAGATGCGAAGCGGTCGTTTCACAGGGACTCCTAATTAGATAGAAGATAACCACTCGCAATTTTCATGCCTGAACGAAAAAAAGGCAAACTCATCTCTATATCATTAAAATAAATAGACTTCCCCCATTGTTAAAATGCGTAAACCTTAAGACCCGGCGTTTTATTGTCAGATATTTTTCCATTTTGTAAAATAACCGTAACGTCTAATTCGGACTTTTTACGAGACCATCATCATTCATATTGGTAAAATAAATGGTTTATTTTTTAACGGGGATCAGGATGATCATGTTTCCACGAGCCGACAGCAGATTTCAGACATTACCCCCTTTGACTGAAGTTTCCAGTTCAATATGGTATTTATCAATCTTTGAATGCAGTGTGGGCCTGGACAATCCCAGGTGTTTGGCGGCCAGAGATCGGTTTCCGCCGGTAAACTTAAGCGCCTCCTGAATCAATATAGCGGCAAAACGGTCCATACCTGTATCAAAAAGCCGCTTTTGGGTGCTGTTTCGCAAAGCCATGCTGAACCACTTTCGGATTTCAGCTTCCATTTGATCATGTTTACTGTCTTTAGGATCATCGGTACCGATCGCACCGGCAACATCATGGGTGTCAAGGGGTGTGCCGCGATTAAATATCAACGCTTTTTTAAGGGTATTGGCCAGTTCGCGCACGTTGCCCGACCAGGGATTGTGATTCAGCAGCGATATTGCCTCAGCATTAATGCCGGGATTGTCAATGCCCAGTTCTGCTGAATAACGGGTCATAAAATATTGAATCAGTAAGGGTATGTCGCCGCATCGCTCTTTTAGCGGGGGCAGCAGAATGGTAACAACTTTCAGGCGGTAATACAAGTCCTCGCGAAAAAGGCCCGTTGAAATGGACTCTTCCAGATTCCGGTTTGTGGCGGCAATAATGCGCACATCAACAGGAATGGCTTCCCTTCCGCCCAGGCGCTCGATCTTTTTTTCCTGAAGCAGCCTCAATATTTTGGTCTGGAGCTTTAAAGGCATGTCACCGATCTCGTCCAGGAAAACCGTTCCCCCGCATGCCTGTTCGATTTTACCGATACGGCGGTGGGTCGCACCGGTAAAGGCGCCTTTTTCAAATCCAAAAAGCTCGCTTTCCAGAAGACTTTCCGGCAGGGCAACGCAATTGATCACCAGGAACGGCTGTTCAGACCGGAGGCTGTGCTGGTAAACCGCCCGGGCGGCAAGCTCCTTGCCTGTTCCGGTCTCACCGTGAATCAGAACAGTGGCGTCTGTGGCTGCCACTCGGCCGATCGCCTTAAAAACCTCCTGCATAAGTTTACTGCGGCCGATAATGACTTCCCGATCCATGGTGTTCGCGGGAAGATCAATATCCATTTCCACGGGTAAACGCATAAATCGGCCCACATCAATAGCCTGGGTGATAATTTTCAACATTTCCGGTATATCAAAGGGCTTTAATATATAATCAAACGCCCCCATTTTTGTGGCTTCAATGGCGGTTTCCGTTGTGCCGTAGGCGGTCATGATGGATGTAATCAGCTTTTCGGTTCGAAAAGAATACCATATGGTCACAATGCCTCCGGAAAGGGTGACCAGGAACAGCACTGTTAATACTAGGTATAACCGTTTTCTAAGGTTGATTTTTTTCCACATTTTCAGGGTTCTTTTTTAGAAGTCTTGACAGGGATGCTTCAATGTCCTCCGGTTTGAATGGCTTTTCAATCAGATCATGCACCCCTGCCTTTTTCGCCATCATCCTTACCGACTGGTTCAGATAGGCGGTGATCAGGATTTTGATCGCATTGCGGGAAGTCCCTTTTTGAGTGAATTCAAAAAAATCAATGCCATCCATACCCGGCAGCCTGTAGTCGGCGATGATAATGTCAAATGTCTGCTTACCAAATGCCGCAATCGCCTCTTCAGCGGTTTCAACCGCTGTCAAGGCACAGCCTTCATCCTCAAAGAACAGCCGCATGGCATCCCTGATCCATTCGTCATCATCGATGAGTATCATTTTCAGGTTTTTTAATCTGGAAAACAGGTTCATTGGGTAAAGCCCTATATGTTATCCATAAACGGGATTATTTTCCTTTATCAATTTCCTTTAGCTTTCGTAGAATCTCTAATGGCGAATTTCCCTGTGCAAACTTCATTAACTCATCCATTTTTTCCTTTTCCAGTTTTTGCTTATTCATGACCTTTTTCTCGTAGGCATCTTTGAGCACTTCAAGAAGTGTATCCAGCTCACACGGTTTTTGAAGATATTTGTGGGCGCCGTCCTGAACACATTCCACAGCGGAATCAACAGATCCGTGCCCGGTAAGTATCACAACTTCCATCCATTGATGCTCTTTTTTCAGTATTTTCAGGGTTTCTTCCCCTCTCATTCCCGGCATCTTAAGGTCCACCAGGGCGATATCAATGGCGTTGTTTCTGGCCGCTTCTATGGCTTTTTCACCCCGGTCCACCGCAAAAACATTAAAGTCACGGACTTCAAGTCTTTTTTTAATTGAATTTAAAAATTGCTCCTCATCGTCCACAATCAGTATATTAATTTTATCGTCTGTCATTTTGACCTCCTTTCAAAAAACACTGCACGCATAAATCCGTACTAGTGCTCAAGTTTCATGCCCCACCCTTCAAACATATACATGACGGAAAAACCAAACCACAGCGTGTATATCACATAAAAAATCAGGGAAAAGATGACCGTCCCAATGCTGTCCGATATATTCAAGGGTTGAATTTGATAATAGTTGTAGGCGCATTCCACAGCCTTTTTGACGACCAGGGCCACGATCTTTGCCTCCTTGAACTTTTTCTGGTCCTTCAAACCTTTATCAATGGATTTCAAAACTGTATACCAGTTGTAGAGGACCTGCTTTTCATGGGTGTTGTATTTATTTTTGATCTTTTCACCCTGATTCATGTACATAAGATCCGAATCTTCCAGACAGCCGGCCAGGATTTTTCCAAGATCGCCCTCAACAGTAAGTTCAGCATTTGAAACACCGGCCCGGACACCTGCTTTTTGTAAAAGTAACGAGATTTGTTCTGCCTGTTTTTTTGTCTCCATGACGAGGCTCAAATGGATCTGGCTTCCGGAAAAGCTCTCAGCTTCTTTTTTTATATCCGGGATATAGTAGGCCGAGCCCTTTGATATTGAATTATATAGAGAATCAAGATAGTCAAGGCCCGTTTTGCCTTTGAACACAGGTGAAAAAATGATTCCGAGGATGACTACAAAGCCTGCCATCATTCCAAGACCTGTAAAAAATCTTTTTTTATGCGCTATCATGAGCCGACCTCCTCTCCCTTTAAAGTGGCGATGTTTTTCAAAAAAGTACCGATTACCCAGACACTGAATCCTCCGATGACGATGAAAAAAGCCCATATGCCGATGGTATCCAGAATGGACCCGAGCTCTTTTGATATGGGAATGAGCCCCATCTCTCCAAGTTTGGCGGGCAGTGCGAAAAACCGATTCACGAATCCCGCCAGAACGGCCATGGCGTAAAATCCGCGTATGGTGATGCCTGAAACAACCTTGGTGACCAGCGCGCCAATTTGAATTCCCACAAGAGAGCCCAGCAGCATACCAATGGCCAGGGTGTAAAAGATAAACCCGTAAATGGCGTACTGGCTGATAGAGGCGTAACCGGCTGTAAATACGATTTGAAAAATATCAGTGCCCACCGTGGTCATGGATGAAACACCGAGAATGTAAACAAAAATCGGGAATGTTAAAAACCCGCCGCCAACCCCCATAATACCTGCCGCCAGACCGACCAGGGCGCCGGAGACCACCAGGAATACCCATGAGATCCTGCGGCCTTCAGGCGTAAGGTCAAAATCAAACTTTACCATGGGAGGAATGTTAACGGACTGAAGCTTTTTGGGAAGGTTTCCCATCTCCGCACCCTCTGTTTTTCCACCATGGGCGCTTGAGACATCAGCGGATTTTCTTGCCTTGAGAAAATCCATGAGAGCGTAAATTCCCAAAAAACCAAGCATCAACGCATAAATAGTGGTGATAAACGTGTCGCTCAATACCGGGTTGATCTCATACAGCACCCTGTTGATGATACCGCCCGCGGTTGCACCGAGAATGGCGCCGATTAAAAAAACAACCGCAAGGGGGACGGACACATTTCCAAGCTTCCGGTGAATAATGCTGCCCATGATGGCCTTTGCAAATATATGAAAAAGATCTGTTCCTACCGCAAGAATACCTTTTATGCCCGCACTCATCAAAGCGGGCGCGATAATGAATCCGCCGCCGGCGCCGATACATCCTGTAATGAGCCCCGCGCCCAGGCCGATCAGGATGGACACGATAAAAATACCGGTAGAATAGAAGGCCGGGCTGTACGCCTTTTTCCCACCCAGAATATCCGGCATAACACTCCCGATATCACCGGCCAGTGCTATCCCGCCAAGGATGGCGGGTATGGTCAACAAGCCCAGTATGATCAATCTTTTTCGATCATGAAGGATCGTCATTGCATTATCGATTTCCCATTTTGCATGGGCCCGGGCACCCATCATCATAAACTTGCCCCATTGTTGAAAAAAATTCATTTGGCCATTACTCCTTTCATTTATTATGTATTTACTGTTTTTATTCTATGACTTCAGTTATTTTTATTGGCAGTTGTATGGTAAATGAACTCCCCTCATCCTTTAAGCTCTGGACCATTATGGATCCGCCCATGGATTCCACAATGCTCAGGGAAACGCTTAAACCAAGCCCCGTTCCCTTGCTTGCCTCCTTGGTGGTGTAAAACGGATCAAATATTTTTTTAATCTGATCGCCGGTCATCCCCTCACCTGTATCCCGGATGGTGATGCGAATATTCTCACCTTTAACTTCCGTAATAATGGTAATGCTTCCGGGGCTGGAAATGGCGTCTCCGGAGTTGTTGATGATATTTAAAAACACCTGGCGAATCTGGTCGCAATCCAGCAGGGTTCGCGGCAGATGGGGGGCATAATTACGTATGATCTCAATGTCTTCAACTTTAAATTCTCTTGCTTTCAGCCCGTTTATGACCTCGTCGAGAATTGTGTTCACATTGCAGGAAACAAGGGTGGGCTGCTCTTTGTGCCCGAAATCAAGAAGCTGCCTTGTAATTTTTCCCGCCCGGAATGCCGCGGATTCAACGATGTCAATTTCTTTCAATACATTTTCAGGACTGAAATTCATATCGATTTCAGGGTCGATCATATCCTTGATCACGCCGCTGGTTGATGTGATGATGGCCAGGGGGTTGTTGATTTCGTGGGCAATCCCTGTTGCCAGTTCACCCACAGAAGCCATTTTCGCGGCATGAAAAAGCTGCATGCGAAGGTCCTGGCTTTTTTCAGCGCTTGTCTGGGCATGGCCGATGTATTTTAGTGTTAAAACCATAATAAAAATACCGGTGATCAGTAAAACGACCACGAGGCTGGCCACCATAATTTTTCTTGTTTTGTACATGGAGGCATGGACAATATTTAAGGGCTGCCTGACCAGTAACGCCCAGTTTGTTTCTTTCAGCCAGGTGTGCGCGATTAAGACCGGACTGCCGTCTTTTTGGATTTCGTTGACCCCGGTTTTTTCATCCAGGGAGGGAATGAAATCACTTTTCCCCAAAAGCTCACCCTCTGCAGGATCGACGACCTGATAGCGTCCGGTTTCATTGATCAGGGCGGATTCTCCTCCTTTTCCATGATTGATGGTGCGAAGGAACATATAAAACTTGTCAGGATCAAGGGTGGCGCGCATGATATAGGGAAGGCCGTCGATCAACTGCCGGGTGGCGATGGTAAAATGGGGTTTGTTTCTAAATCCCAGGTAAATATCGCTGATAAAATACCCCTTATCCTGGTTCAAGAGGGTTTTAAACCATTTTTCATTACTGTAATCCTTGCCCTGAAGGTAGGGGAACGGCCCGGCATAACCCATTTGGATTCCTTTTTTATTTAAAAAACCGACATCAACAAATGCGTCGCTGACCTGGCGCAGATTCTGAAGGTAATATTCCATTTCTGATTTGGTGGGTTTAAGATTGAACTCGCGACTGTGAAACAGGTTGAACAGGTTGACAACCCTTTCCTGCAAAAAAAGATCGATGGTATTCCCCTGACTTTCCGAAAGGGCCACAAGATTCAGCTTACCGGATTCTTTTAAGCCCCATGTAAACTGGATATGGAAATAAAAGGTGAAAAGGGCATGGGGAAGTATGAAAACCCCGATAAGTCCCGCAAGCAGTCTGACTCTCAGTTGTTTAAAATATTTTCTTATATTCTTCCGCTCATCTGAAAGATTTGAATTTTCCTGTCTTGAAGTGGATGCCGCTTTGCCATTTCCGTTAGTAAACCGTTTCATAAATTCATTTCCTTTGATCCGGATGGTTATAAATTGATTTTAGCAACATGCGTGCCAGTTTGGAGACGCCAATAGCTGCAAACAATTATCTATTATATCAATAAGATATAGGGTGATGCCATGTGAAGACGTTTTTGGCTCAACTCTTTTTTGGGAAAACTTCTAAATTTTTAGAAGAATTTCTAAATTGACAATTGAAATCATTATCGAAAGAATCTTTCCTTAAAATGCATTTTATGATAGATATTTATTCCTAAAGTGCATTTTACAGGAAGAAATATGATTTACCTGATCAACACATTCAATCCTCACTGGGAAGGGCAAGCCCTACCTGAATGGACGTGGCCAAAACGGCGCGTTTTCCAGTATATGCTGAATGTGATAAATGGCCCCATCTCGTTAGGCATTGGAGGATTGCGGAGAATAGGAA
>JAUVGT010000373.1 GCA_030593645.1 Deltaproteobacteria bacterium | reverse complement strand
TTTGGAACGATGCGATTGTTCAACAACTTTTCACTTACGAAGCATCACCCTTTACAGTCTTCTCCGCGCTTATTTAAAAATGCAAAGAAGTGGTTTTAAACCATTCAATCAGGCTCAAGTTCAGGGCGGAGCCTTCATTCTCCGGTCTTGCTTTTCATACAAGGGTTTATCGTTATAGTAAAAATAATTGACAGGTCTATTCGCATGCATTATAGTTCATGCTATGAACTATAATGTAAAAAAAAATGACCATGAATTATCGGATCTGCAGCTGCGCCAGTTTCAGTCTCTCATATTGAGGATGTTCCAATGCTGCCAGGAAAGAATGCAGTACCAGAGCGAAAGGTTTGGTTTACCGGACGCGGAATTAAGATGCCTTATGCTGTTCGGAGAAGAAAAATACTGCACCTCAAAGGGTCTTTCCGCAAAAATGAATGTGGTTAAAAGCCGAATTACACGGATTATCGAAGGACTTGAAAACAAAAGCCTGGTTCAAAGGACACAGGACCCGGAAGACTCAAGGGTGTCCTTACTGAGCCTGACTCAAAATGGTAAAAATAAATTAAATGAAATCAACGATTTCAACGATGATGTTCACAGAGAGGTCTTACGCAACATACCGGATGACCAGCGCACACTTTTTTTGAGCACACTTGAAACCCTTAAAATATCGATGGAAGCGGCACGGGATTTAATGGTGTAAGTCGGGCATTGCTGTCTGTTTACCCTGAAATAGAAGAAAAGACGGTTAATATTGTTTCACATTAGTTCATACTGTCAACAAAAATAAACGTATTGGAGGAAATAAAATGAAAGAACTTCAAAACCAATTGGAAGAATTAAAAAACAAATTAGAGTCCATGGATAAAAAGCAGGCATCAAATCAATTATCCATGGTTGTGTTTAACGGAGACCTGGACAAAGCTCTGGCTGCCTTTATCATGGCAACCGGTTCCGTTGCCATGGGAATGGATGCGGTCATGTTCTTTACTTTCTGGGGAACGTCCTTACTGCGTGATCAAAAGAAACCAGTAAAGGGAAAAGACATAATCAGCAAAATGTTCGGATTTATGATCCCCAAGGGCGCAGGTAAGGTCAAGCTGTCCAAAATGAATATGGGCGGTATGGGCACAGCCATGATCAAATCACTGATGAAGAAAAAAAACGTCGCCTCTCTTGAAGAGCTGATTACTCTTGCGGGTGAACTGGGCGTTAAAATCTATATCTGTGAAATGTCCATGGACCTGATGGGGTTTAAACGTGAAGAGATGATCGATTATCCCGATCTGACATATTGCGGTGTTGCAAAATTTTTAGAAGAAGCCAATAACAGCCGGGTACAGCTGTTTATTTAAACATATATAAAAGTGAATTCAAAACTGGAGGACCATCAAATGACAGAACAATTAAATTCAGATAAAGAACTCGATTTAAAGGGGCTGCCCTGCCCGATGCCGATTGTAAAAGTGAGCAAAGGTATCAAAGATATTGAAATCGGACAGGTTTTAAAAGCCGTCACCACGGACCCCGGATCCCTTAACGATTTCCCGGCCTGGGCGAGATCGAGCGGTAATGAAATCCTGGACACCCATCAAAACGGGGAAGAAATTACTTTCTATATTAAGCGTTCAGCGTAAATAGAAGCGGCTTCAAAACTGGAGGTAAAAAAAGTGGATACGATCTACACCCTTATTCTCGTCCCAATGGTTTACCTTGCGTTTTTTGTTTTTTTTGCGGGTATCATTTGGCGAATCACAGCTTTAATACGAAAGCCAAAGCTTCCAACAACACTGAAAATCTATCCTGAAAAAAAACCGGCTATCTTATGGGCTCTCACTGATACTTTTTTTCTTCCCGGTGTCCGACGAAATAACCCTGTTCTGTGGTTCTTTTTAATGGTGTTTCACCTTTGCCTCCTTCTCCTTTTCATCGGTCATCTTGAGCTGGTCTGGGATCTTCCGATGTTTCAAATGATACCCCATGAAATATTTCTGGGGAACGGTTTTTTAGGCATTATCCTTTCCGTATCTTTGCTTTTTTTTCTTTTCAGGCGTTTTATCTCACCCACAAAAGACCTGTCAGTTCCAGAAGATTATTTTGTGTTAATTTTACTTTTCCTGACTGTCATTTTCGGTAGTGAAATGGACTGGGCAAGACGATGGTACGCGTATGAAGAAATGGGCCCCGCCGAATATCGTGCGTATTTACAAACCCTGCTGGCGTTTAAACCCGACATCGGAGATGTGAATATATCCGGTCATTCTTTCATGCTGGTTCTGCATGTTTTTTTCGGCAATTTATTCTTAATGGTCTTTCCCTTCAGCAACCTGATGCATTCAATCTTTGCGATACCATTAAACAAACTGAGAAGAGGTTAATCATGGATAAACAGCTGCAGGATAAATTATTGGAACTTTTCACCGGGAAACTGAGCCGGCAGGTCCAGCTCTACCTGGACACTTGCTCCCGGTGCGGGGTATGCTCTGACACATGCCACGTGTACGCATCCATGCCAATTCCCAAATATACACCCGCATATCGTGCGGAAGTGGTTCGCAGGATATTTAAGAAATATTTTAAAGCCCAGGGCAAGCTGCTCCCTGTTCTCGGAGAAGCCAAAATCCTGGATGAAACAGCCCTGGATGAACTTAAAGAGGCTGCCTATTCATGCACCGGCTGCAGGCGCTGCATGGTTTACTGCCCGTTCGGCATTGATACACAGCAGATTATGTCCATTGCCAAACTGCTATTGATCGGCGCGAATTCAGAGCCTGAAATATTAACCATGCTCGCCGATATGTCCATATCCAAAGGCGAATCGATTGAAGAATCAAAAGAACGCTTTATAGAAGGTCTGAAAAGACTTGAAACTGACGTGATAGATAAATGGAAAATCAAAGCCGGTAAAACACCTATTCCTACGGATGCTCAAAACGCTGATATTCTTTATGTGGCTTTGGCCGGCGCCCATTCCATCGTTCCGGCTGCCGCCATTTTTAATGCGGCCGGCGAAAACTGGTCACTCAGTTTCTTTGAAGCGGTTAATTTCGGGGCTTTTGTGGGTGATCCGGCAAAAACAAAACTCATTTCAGATCGTATTGTCAATGAAGCCAAACGTCTTAAGGTTAAAGAAGTCAGCATCTGTGAGTGTGGGACCGCGTTCAGGGTAATGAAGCACTTATCGGGACCCCAGCCTTTTAAGGTCTCTTCCTTAACCGAAGTACATGCACGTTATCTGAGAGAAGGACGGATCAAACTCGACCAATCAAAATTTGACTTACCGGTAACCTACCATGACCCGTGTCAGATGGCCAGGAACGCCGGGGTGATCGATGATCCCCGTTTTATCCTACAGCACCTCACAGACGATTTCCGTGAAATGGCTCCCGACCCGAAGTATAACTGGTGCTGCGGCGGCGGGGGCGGTCTGGTCGCCCTGGGAGAAGAGACCCTCGATTTTAGAATGAAGTCAGCCCGTGTAAAGGCAGACCAGGTTAAAAAAACCGGGGCAAAAATTTTGGCCACGGCGTGTGAAAACTGCCATACTCAACTCAGCGATCTAAATGATCACTATAAAATGAATGTCGAGGTTAAATTCCTCTCATCAATGGTTGCCGACGCGCTTGTGCATTAGATACGATTTAAGAAAGAATCATATGAAGTGGAATAGCCCAAAGCCTACTCTCCAACTGTACCGGTTCCTCCCCGTTGTATGCGAGTATTCCGGCCCGGCAGCCCGGAGTCGATTTATGGAAAGCTCTCAAGCCGTTAAAGTTTTTATTTTGACACCGGCTGGATGATTTCATTTCAATAGCAATCGACTCATTTCCTTTCTCAATAGTAAATCAGCAATTGAAATTCCACCTTGACAGATGGTCCAACATCCCTTATCGTTATTATACGATTAATGAAATCAATTTGGAGAAAATATGAAAGAACTATTTCCAGTCGATAACAGGGAAAAAGAAACCGGAACGTGTACTTGCAGCGACAACCAGCCTGACGCATCAGGAGCATGTGAAAAACCCTCCGGAGATGAAGTGTGCTGCGGTCCGCCCGCCGCTGCGCCATCGGATCCATTTGAAAGACCGGGTTATAAATTGTGTGGGTTTGTGGATGGGTTTCTGGATACCGCGACCGGACCTGTCCCAAGGATAAAAACATCACTTGGTCTTACTGACTATATCGGAGCCGCGGCAGTTCGCTCAAACATCAACAGGAATAATTATAAAGTTACCCCGGGATTATATGCTGCTGGAAATCCTGACAAAAACTCACCGGTACTGGTGACCGCGAATTATAAGCTCACTTTCGATACATTGAGAAAAGAATTGAAATCCCTTGATGTATGGATATTGGTCCTGGATACCCGGGGTGTGAACGTCTGGTGTGCCGCCGGCAAAAAAACGTTTGGGACCGAAGAAGTGGTTCAACAAGTCAAATCGGTTCAACTTGATCAAGTGGTGGTCCATAGAAAATTAATACTGCCCCAGCTTGGGGCGGTTGGAGTTTCCGGCCCCCTGGTCAAAAAGGAGAGCGGATTCAGAATAATATGGGGGCCGATACGGGCAAGCGATATTAAAAAATTTATTGAAAATGGAATGAAAACCGATGGTGGCATGCGTCAGGTGACCTTTAAAGTGCATGAGCGGGTGATATTAATTCCGGTAGAATTCCGTTCTGTCTTCAAATTTTATTTATGGTTTTTACTTGCGGCTTTCATATTATCAGGGATCGGGTTGAATATTTTTTCATTTGGTTCAGCCCTGAATCGGGGTGTGATGGCGGCTTTTGCATGTTTAACCGGAGTGGCAGCCGGTGT
>JAUVGT010000198.1 GCA_030593645.1 Deltaproteobacteria bacterium | reverse complement strand
CATCCGGTTCATCGGGAACAACGAGAACTGGGATACGCGGATGATCGGGTACCGGCTCAAGCGGGCGCTGATTGCAGAGACGTACGCGGCGAAGAAGCACTAAGGCAGTGGGTGTTCTGGCGGGCGGGAGACGAGAGGTCTTCTGCCTGCCGAGAGGGGTTGGTTTTGAGGTGGGTTTATGCTAAATGAGTTCTGATGCGTACTGTATGGAGTGTAAGAATCTTGGCATCAAGATCATTGATAGAGCAGCGAATGTTGATCATGTTCACCTTTTTGTGAAATACCCTCCGAAGTACTCTGTGAGCTACATAGCCAAGAGAATAAAAGGGAGGAGTAGCAGAGAATTGCGCAAAGCGTTTCCACATCTCAAGGAATGGTGTAATAAAAGTCTCTGGGCACCATCCTGTTTCCATGGATCGGTCGGGCATGGATGGGGGGTCGTGGAGAGATATATACAAAACCAGGAGAAGCCGAATGTGAAAACGCTATGTACAGGCCTTGGACTTAAGTCCGGGGTTTAGTGACTGCGGGGTATGGAGTTCATGCTCGTATAAAATGAAAATGTCAAAAAACTTTTATTCAAAGTTGAAAAAAAGGGTTTTTAAAGAATTATATCTAAAATAATACGACTTACTGATAAAAATATTAGTAATTGATTAATATTATTAAGATGATAAACGCATTTTGTATATGCTATCTATGAAAATTAAATAATTTAAGGGTGGTAAAATTGTCAAAAGAATATTTATTAACTTATAAATTGGAATCAATTTTATGAAATTATCACTTGCACGATTAGAAACCTTTCTTGAAGAAGCCTGCGAAAGCCTTCGCGGAAATATGGATGCTTCTGAATTCAAAGAATACATCATCGCGATGTTGTTCCTGAAAAGGGTGAATGACCAGTTTGAGATTCACCGTGAAACAAGAAGGAAAAATCTTGTTGAAAAACGGCATCTCGAAGACCCAAAGGAAATATACCGGGAATTAGAACGCCAGAACGCACCGGAATACGATTTTTTTGTCCCCATTTCCGCCCGTTGGAAAAAGTTTGAAGGTGACCCGGAAGTTGGCAAAGATGGCAAAACAATAAACTACATCAAAGACCTGCAGGAAGAAATTGGCGACCACCTGAATATAGCCCTTGCTGCTCTGGAAGATGCTAACCTTGACAAACTGGACGGCGTTCTCAAATCAATCAACTTTAACCGCAGCATTGGCAAAAACAAAAAACAGATTACCGATGAAGATTTGAGGGAACTGATTCGTGAGTTCAATAAAAAGAACTTGACGGATGACAATCTGGAATTCCCTGACTTGATGGGTGCCGCTTATGAATACCTGATAAAATATTTTGCCGACAGCGCCGGTAAAAAAGCCGGAGAATTTTATACGCCCAACGAAGTGGTTCGTTTGCTGGTAAATATTCTGGAACCGGCGGAAGATGCCGAAATTTACGACCCTACTGTAGGCAGCGGTGGTATGCTCATCGAAAGCAAAAACTATGTGGAAAGCCGCTATGGTTCTGCCAGAAACATTTCGCTTTACGGACAGGAAAAAAGCGGAACAGTGTGGAGTTTGAGCAAGATGAATATGCTGTTTCATAATATTTTTGACAGCAATATTGTACACGGCGACACACTGATGAGTCCCCTGCACATTAGCAAGGGTGAACTGAAAACTTTTGATATCGTTATTGCCAATCCGCCCTTTTCGCAGAACTACAGCAAGGACGGCATGAAGTTCAAAGAACGCTTCAATTACTGGATGCCAGTAAAAGGCAAAGCCGATTTTATGTTTGTGCAGCACATGGTTTCATCAACCAACAATGCCGGGCGCATGGCTGTGGTAATGCCTCACGGCGTTTTGTTCCGCGGCGGTGAAGAGCGCAATTTTCGGAAATGGCTCATTGATAAAGGCTATCTGGAAGCGGTCATTGGTTTGCCGCATGGCTTGTTTTATGGAACGAGTATTGGGGCATCGGTTATTGTAGTGAATAAAAAAGATGCCCACCTGCGCGAGCATGTACTATTCATCAATGCCGACCGCGAATACAAAGAAGGCAAAAACCAGAACAAACTGCGCCCTGAAGATATTGAGAAAATCAGTTATTCCTGTAAACAGAAGAAAGAAATTGACAAATACAGCCGACTGGTCAGCAAAGCCGAGTTGGCGGAAGAAGAATACAATCTGAATATCCGCCGTTTTGTGGACAATGCCCCGCCCGCCGAACCGCACGATGTACATGCTCACCTGCAAGGCGGTATTCCAATAACCGAAGTGGACGCCCTGAACCCTGCTTTTGCTTCCTACCCGGGTTTGCGTGATAAACTGTTTGCCGGGTTGAAAGAAAACTACTTGAAATTTTCCGATGCCGTTGTCCAAAAAGAAGACATTAAAAAATTGCTGGATGAAAGTCCAGAAGTAAACACCACCTTCGAAAATTACAGCAAAGGCTTGCAAAAATGGTGGGATGAGGTGGTGAGCGATTTTGAAAAACTGCCCGAAACTGACAATGTGTTCCAACTTTACGGCAAATTCTCGGATAGTTTTAGCGATGCGCTGTACATCCTTCCTTTTGGCGAGAAAAACAACGGGGCAGTTTTAGACCAATACCAGAGCCGCGGTGCTTTGGCAGCCTATTGGGATGAACTGAAAACCGACTTAAAAAGCGTGGCTGCCAGCGGTTGGAATGCCGAACTGATCCCCGATGATGAAATTCTGCAGAGCCAATTCCCTGATGTGCTGGAAGAACTGCGAACCAACCAAAGCCGCAAAGAAGAACTGGAAGCCCTGTTTGCTGAAGTGGATGAACTGGATGAAGGGGTATGGAGCGAAGAAGAATACGACGTTTGGCCTAAAACCGAACTGAAAGACCATAAAGGTGCCCTGAAAGCCCTGAAAGGTGAACGCCGGGAAGCAGCCAAAGAACATAAAAATTTGCTGAAGCGCATAAAGGCAAACAAAAAGGCATTGAAGAAACAGCCGGAATTAGCGGCAGAAATTGACACCCTGAAAACGGAAGCCGAAAAGTTTGAGAGCGAAATAAACCGCCTGGATGCGGTTATTGAAGCCGATGAACAGCGGTTTGCCAAACACAGCGAACTGGAAAGTGAACTGAAAGAGTGCAAAAAGGTGATTAAGCAGATAAAAGACCGCAAGCAGCAACTGGTGGATGAAGCCCGCTTAAAGATAACACCCGAAGAAGCCAAAGAACTGATATTAAGCCGCTGGAACCGCACCCTGCACCACACCATTAACGGCTACCTGCAGGCCCACAGCCGGGGGCTGCTGCAAAACATTGAAAACCTGTGGGAGAAATACACCACCACCCTGAACAGCATTTTAAGTGAACGGGAAAAAGAAACCCAATTGTTGAACAATTTTTTAGCGGAGTTGGATTATGAGTGAGTGGAAGGAAGTTCAAATTAAAAATATTGTTTTAGGGCATAGACCTGTCACCTACGGTATTGTTCAACCTGGCCCGGATATTAGGCCTGACGGAATTCCCTTGATACGTGGTAAAGACTATAGTTCGGGCAAAGTAGATATCTCTGACTTATATCATGTTAGACCTGAAATTGATATTCCTTACAAACGGTCAAAGGTATCGGGTGGTGATATCTTATTCTCAATAGCAGGTTATGTTGGTCAAGTTGCAGTTGTTCCCAAAAGATTAGATGGCGCTAATATCACACAAACAACAGCAAGAATTTCTGTTGATTTATATTCATATTGTTCAGAATATATTTTCTATTACCTGATTTCTGATCTTACGCAGACTCAAGTTAGGAAATATGCAAAAGGCTCTGCACAGGAGGGATTGAATTTATCTGATGTTGAAAAAATAAAGATTAAGTTTCCAGACTACTCAATCCAACGCAAAATCGCCCGTATCCTGACCACCGCCGATGCAGTGATAGAAAAAACACAAGCCGCCATTGCCAAATACAAAGCCATTAAACAAGGCATGCTGCACGACCTGTTTACCCGCGGCATTGACCCCGCCACCGGCAAACTGCGCCCCACATACGAAGATGCCCCGGAATTGTATAAAGAAAGCAGGCTGGGCTGGATTCCGAAGGAGTGGGAAGTTCTTTCTGTTGCTGATGTTTCTGAAAATCTTGATGGTAAAAGAATTCCTGTAAAGCAAGAAGATAGAGATAAACAAGCAGAAATTTATCCCTATTATGGTGCATCTGGAATTATTGATTATGTTGAAGATTACATTTTCGATGAGACATTAATTCTTCTTGGAGAAGATGGTGAGAATGTTGTTTCAAGAAATCTACCATTAGCATTCAAAGTTGAAGGCAAATATTGGGTGAATAACCATGCTCATGTTTTAAAACCAATTAAAAACATCTCAACCATTGACTTTCTGTGTGAAGCCTTAGAATTCGTTGATTATTCAACTATTGTTTCAGGCTCTGCACAGCCTAAAATTACCCAAGGGCATTTATCAAAAATCCTTTTACGAATTCCAAAAATTAAGGAACAAGACCATATTGGGAATAGAATTCGGACAATAGATCAAAAACTACAAATCGAACAAAACTACCTGTACAAACTACAGCAGATAAAAGCCGGTTTAATGGCGGATTTATTAAGCGGTAAAAAGAAAGTAAATATTGACGAAGAACCGGTAAATTAAAAGAGAGAAAATAATATGGCTGAATATATTAACGTAGAAAAACCGTTTTTGGAAAAACTGCGCCTACTGGGCTGGCTGGTTATTGACTATGGCATTGGCATTCCACAGGAGCCACAAAAAAGCCTGCGCGAAAACTTTAAGCAGGTGGTTTTGCCCGAAGAATTTAAAAATTCCATCAAAAAAATAAACACCACCCATGATGGCAGGGAATGGCTGACCGACAAACAACTGGATGAAATCCTGTTTGAAATACAGAACTTCCCCGGCAAAAGCCTGCACGAAGCCAATAAGGAAATTCACCGTTTGCTGCTCAAAGGCACATCGGTTGCCAAAAACGAACTTACCGGCGAGCAAGACCCCACGGTTCGTCTGGTGGATTTTAAAAACTATGACAACAATTCCTTTATTGCCATCAATCAGTTTCGTTTAATTACCCCGGGCGCCAGCCGCGAAGGCATCATCCCCGATATTGTTCTCTTTTTAAACGGCATGCCGGTTTGCGTGGTGGAAGCCAAAGATTTTGATGTGGCCGAACCATTAAGCGAAGCCTATTTGCAGATTACCCGCTACGCCAACACCCGCGATGATGATTACGGTGTTAAAGAAGGCGAAGAACGGCTGTTTCACTACAATATATTCAGCATCATCACCCACGGCACCGAAGCCCGGGTGGGAACCATCAGCGCTGAATTTGATTTTTACAACAATTGGGTGGACATTTTCCCCGAAGAATACCGCACCGTAGAATATCCGCCCAACGAAGAACGGCAGGAAGTGCTGATTCACGGCATGCTGAACAAAGAAATTCTGATTGACCTGCTAAAGCACTTCACCCTGTTTATTGAAATTAAAAAAGGCGTGGAAGTAAAAATTGTCGCCCGCTACAATCAATACCGGGCAGTCGGCAAAATCATCAAAAATTACCGTGAAGGAACGACTCCGCTGGAAAAAGGCGGAGTGGTTTGGCATACGCAGGGTAGCGGTAAAAGCCTGACCATGGTTTTTCTTATCCGCAAACTGCGCTCATTGGATGATTTAAAAGATTTGAAAATTATTTTTATTGTTGACCGCATAGATTTGGAAGACCAACTATCAGAAACCGCTGCCATGACCGGCGAACCGGTACGCATCATTAACCGGCGCAACAAACTCAATGAATTGAGCGATGACACCGGCGATGTAAACATGGTGATGATTCATAAATTCCTGGTTGAAAAAAATATTTCAGCCCAATCTTTAATTGAAGCGGGCATCGTTCCGACTTTTGAAAAGTTTGACACCATAAACAACAGCGACCGCATTTTATTACTGATTGATGAAGCCCACCGCACACAGGGCGGCGACATGGGCGATAACCTGTTTTCGGCTTTCCCCAATGCCACCCGCATTGGTTTTACCGGAACGCCCCTGCTCACTGAAAGGCACGAGATAAAAACCCATGAACGCTTTGGAGGTAGGTTAGATAAGAACGGTCAACCATGGATTGATTTTTACAAATATGACAAAGCCGTTGCTGACAGAGCCGTTGTTGAAATAAAATACATTGGCAAAGTATCAAAAGATAAAATTGATGACAAAGAAGCCTTTGATACTGAATTTGAAGATATGTTTGGGCAGCGCACCCAGGCAGAGAAAGAAGAAATTCAACGCCGATACGGTTCATTCATTGCTTATTTGGAGTCGAAAGACCGCATCACCGCCATTAGCAAAAACATTTTAGACCATTATTACAAAGATATTCTGGTAAATGGGTTTAAGGCACAGGTTGTGGCTTCCAGTATCGTGGCAGCAGTGCGTTACAAATATGAATTGGAAATTGCTATTAAAAATAAAATTGCGGAATTTAAAAAATTGTCGGAAGAAGAAGTTGACGCGGAACAATTACAGCAACTGGAATTTCTGAAAGTGGCTGTCATTGTATCCAGCCTTGGGAATAATGAACCCGGATACATCAGCAAAGCACGCAGAAATGCCAAAGACATGAATGCCATTGAAAACTTTAAAGCCGATTTTAATCCTGAAAAACCTGAGACCGGCATTGGCATTATATGCGTGTGCGACCGCTTGCTCACCGGTTTTGACGCCCCGGTGGAGCAGGTTATGTATCTGGATAAAAGTTTACGGGAGCACGATTTATTTCAGGCCATTACCCGCGTGAACAGAACAAAGCATGGCAAAACCTATGGTTTGATTGTGGACTATTTCGGCGTTACAAAACATTTGAGTGATGCTCTGAATATCTATACGGATAAAGACAAAGTACAACTTAAAGATTTTCAGACGGTTTTCCGCGATATCGATAAAGAGATTCCAATA
Source organism: Deltaproteobacteria bacterium (assembly GCA_030593645.1). GTDB lineage: Bacteria > Desulfobacterota > Desulfobacteria > Desulfobacterales > JAUVGT01 > JAUVGT01. The sequence goes on along the minus strand of JAUVGT010000198.1, from coordinate 2,068 downwards.
CTTGAAGCCAGATATAAACGGCTGATAGATTTATTCACCGACAATAAACTTAAAGAGATTGATGATTTTCTAAATCAGAAATTTACCGATGAAACAAAAGAATTTGAGTTTGCTGAAGATTGCATTGAGACCGCGAAAAACGTAAAGTTCAGGGCAGAATTACTCACCTATTCAAAGAGTTTCTTCGATAGTCTGGATTTGCTTTTTAATGTTCAGGCAGGAATCGAATACCGGATACCGGCAAAGCGTTTGGGGTATATCATCTGGCGCATTAAATACCGCTATAACGATGAAACAATGGATTTGAAATGGGCATCGGAGAAAGTCCGAAAACTCATTGATAAACATTTGCTGTCGATTGGAATTGACACAAAAGTGCAACAGGTTTCAATCCTTTCAGATGACTTCGGCAAAAAGGTTGACCACCTGAACAAAACGCCAAAATCAAAAGCATCGGAAATGGAACATGCCATTCGCTGGCACATCAAAGTAAATCTTGAAAAAGATCCGGCACTTTACAGCCGTTTCAAAGACCGTTTAGAATCGATTTTAAGCGCTTATAAAGAAAATTGGGAAACCATCGTCGATGAATTGAGTAAACTGCGGGAAGAATTGGCAGAAGGCAGGAAAGAAGAAACTGAAGGGATTTCCATTGTTGAAGCGCCGTTTTTTGATTTGCTAAAAAATAGTATAACAGATGAAAACGAAACAGAAATAAACAAAACAAAGGAACTTATCCATATTTTAATGCCCCATCTTCAAGAAACAGCGGAAATCAGAAACTTCTGGACAAAAGCCGCTGAAAGAAAAAGAATTGAAGGTCTGATTGAAGATGAAGTGCACTATTCCGGGATTTCGGGTGTTTTGGAAAACGCAGCCGAATTAACAACCGAATTAATGAAACTGGCCAAAAACAAAAATGCAGATTTAATATGAAGTTAGAAGGGATAGAGATAAAAATTGAAAAAACCGACCGCCGGAAGACGATTAGTATTTTCATCGAAAGAGACGGCTCGGTTCGTGTTTTGGCGCCTGCTTCATCAAGTGATGATATAATTGAAAACGCCGTCAGGGCAAAACAATATCAAATATTTACTAAACTCGCCAAATGGAAGGAACTCAATCAAGGCAAAGTAAACCGTCAATTTGTAAACGGACAGTCATTTTTATATTTCGGACGTAATTACCGGCTTTCAATAGTTGAAAATCAGGAAGTGCCTTTAAAATTAAGTCAGGGCTATCTGACACTTGACAAAAGTAAACTGACTAAAGCCCAAGACGTTTTTAAGCAGTTTTATAAAGAGAAAGCAGAACAGAAGATAAAAGAACGACTGAAACAAATTGAAGAAAAGTTTCAGGAAAAACCCACTTCAATAAAGGTAATGGAATTACAAAACAGGTGGGCGTCGTGGACACCAAAACACGGCCTGAATTTTCATTGGAAATGTGCAATGGCCCCAGTTCCAGTTATCGACTACATCATCACGCATGAAATGGTGCATTTAAAATACCCAAATCATTCACCGGAATTCTGGAATGAATTAGACAAAAAAATGCCGAATTTCAAGGAACATGAAAATTGGTTAAAACAGAATGGCGTTAAAATGGCAATTTAAAGGCTTTCCCAATTGTAGGCACATTTGCAATTGGCTCCGCCGAACTTCGTTTCGCACAAGCCAACGCTCAGGCTAAAAATACAAAAGAGCATAAAGATTTTAAGTGGATCCCAAAAAAACAATAAACGATTAGAGGCTTCATGCACCCGCGCCAGGATGCCCCGTTTTTCTAAAACGGGGTCGTTGACGTCATCCCTTTCATATCCCACCCCCCACCCCACCATCCCTGCCGCACTTCACCAGCACATCACCAGACCCCGCCCGCAAGCAGCAGCGATAGACCATCCCCCCGCCGCCGACGTCCGAACCCACAGGAATCGCCACGTGATGCCAGAGTCACACAAGCACCCACAGGAGCGATCAATCACGGACAGATCAGGGCAGCAGTATCCGGGCGAGATTGCGGCTGGCGGACCTGTAACACCCGTGACCAAATCGTCGAGCGGGTTATA
>JAUVGT010000021.1 GCA_030593645.1 Deltaproteobacteria bacterium | reverse complement strand
CTCGTTAAAATCCAAAACGTTTAGCCCAGGCAATTTTACTCCCCAGTTTCCGAATTCTATTTTAAATGCCTTTCCATTTTTATCGATGAGTTCAAAAATAAATCTGACATATGGAGCCCTCTTTCCACTGTATCGGTCATCGTATGCCGACCAGTCATATTCAAATTCAAAGTTTTTGGGGAATGTCACATTCTGTTTTGCTCTATGAATTCCAGGGACAAAGGAGGTTAAATACTTTTTACCGTTTCGGGCTCTTCTGACTACCAAATTTGCCCCCCAATCGGTAAGGGGGTCTCCTTCGTCGTATTTGTTAAAATTTTCTTTATAAAAAACATCTCCGGCTTTAAAGCTATGGGTTGATTTTATCAAACGAGATTTTTTATTCGTTATCCTTAAATGATTCGAGCCTCTTATTTGACTCATTAAGCTTATTACGGTTTCATCCTTAATAATTTTTACAGATGCAACGGCAAATATCGACCCTGTTTCTGTCGCAATGATCCTTGCATTTACTTTTACATCAGTGCCTAAGTCTGTAATAGATCCTGAAGCGATGGCATCCACTCCTAAGAGTTTACCCAATTTTTTTGCCGTTGTCGGATCGATTAATCCTGAAGAATTTAGGTTGTGTTCCTCCATAATTTTATTCAGTAAATGTCTTTCTATAACCTCAAATTTTCTTGTAAGAAATAATCGTGTGATGAGCTCTTCGGATAAATATTTACCGAAGTTGGTCACATTACCATCAAGATTTGTGAATTCAATTACAGCAATTTTATTTCGTTTGCCTTCGATCATGCTTTGAACAATTTGATCTGTTAAGCCGGATAGCCTTTGGTCCAGGTTACTTTTATGCTGTTTATTTTTATGACTGAAATCATTCTTTAAGGGTCGATCTTTATTTAACTGATGTTTTGATGCGGAGCAGCTTAAAGACAGACCGATTAATAAACAAAGAATGATATTTAATGCTTTCATTTTTCCTCCTAATAACTCCATTTTGTAAAAGTAAATATGTCAGGATCGAAGACATCCTGTTCCATCACTTTTTGAGCATTATTATTACTCATCCAGAAGTTTTGATCTTAAAAAAGTAACAGCCCACTGCCCGGCAATACTGATCCCCCGGGAGAAGCCTTTCATATCGCTGATATAATATTCCGATGCAGCTGAATAGATTATAATCCATTTATCTTTTTGACCTTTCCATCCGGTTTATTCCGAAATAATTTATATAGTGCAATCATAGCAATCAGAATGATTAATGATCCGCATAGAGTTTCAACCGCAGTGACGATACATCTTATTAAATATTCAATAATTACCATTGTCTTATACCTCCTTATATAAATGGTTTGACCCTACTCTCAGGTTTAATTTCGGTTCTGTAGGGTAGGTACAAGACCAGTCCCTAAGCCTGATTGAAGATTTTTTTGTCAGGTTTGAGAACAATGAATTAACTGAAAGAATCGATTCAATAATAAGTTAATTCAACACTCAAAACTAATAATTCATAACTCAATCGCGTTAGCGATTGATAGCAGCACCCCCGCGTGGTCAGTAATGAATGATCGGTTTAGTTAAAATACCGGGTCCTTTTTTGCCGAAAAAGCCACGATTAAAGCCAGGGCATTTATAGCAAAAAAGATAAATTTCCCAATTCCAAAACCATCTTCCGCCGTGTCCTGTATCTCAACAAGTATGCCGCAGATCGCGGCTGTCACAACGACAGCGAATGCCCAGTTTTTTCCGGAAAACAACCCAATCGCGGCAGCAATATCCATAATAGCAGTGAACAGAATTAACAATGCGATCGCATACAATATCGTACTTGCCTGGGCTCCCTGTTTTTGAATCCTACTTGCATCGGCCTGGTTGCCGGTCGTATTTCCGACACTAACGGCCATCGAGGCTGTACTGCTGACCGTTTTTCCTTTGGCAAATTGCCCCATGGAAGCTCCAAAATTAGTTAATGCGTAAAGAATCAATAAAATACCAACAATGGTTGTAAATGCGTTTTTATTCATAATATCCTCCTTATTTGTTTTGACGGCGGGGGGCGCCATTTTATGCCATTTTAATCCTCGATATATGTTAAATATTTGTTTCGGTTTTAATTTTGGATCACTATTATACTCTTTTGATTTTTATTTTTTATCCTCTTTACTTTCTTCCTCTTTCCATATCGATCGTCTCTTTAGAATTTGAAAATCCACTAAACTGCAGGGGGTGCCATATTTAGAACGTGATAAGTTTTTAATATTTGCTGCCAGCTTTTTATTAAAAGGTGTTGGATCTTTTTCAGTTTGAAAACTAAATGGTGGTGTGGCTGAATTATTAAGCTGCAAACGCGCATAACCATTCCAGTTCGGTAAACCGGTGATATCCAGATCATTGAAATGCGGCTTTAATAATGTACCGATTTTCCCGGCATCTTCCAGACCAAGTCGGAAAATCAGGGTGGTGCCCACATTGCCCGTGATAGCAGACAGCAGGTTGTCCTTGATTGAATCAGAACCATCAAGCTGCGATGTATATTGGGTCGCCAGGATAAGGCCCATGCGGTACTTGCGTGCTTCTGAAAGCAGTTCCATAAAATTGTCTGAAGGCAGGTTATGACATTCATCCACATACAGAAAAAAATCTTTACGATCTTCGGGCCGCATATTTCCCCGTTTCATAGCAGCCAATTTCAGATTTGCCACAATCTGATTTGAGATCAGGGAACTCACTGAAGAACCGAAACGTCCTTTCCCGAGTTTAACCAAGAGTACTTTACGGTTATTCATGATGTCATCAAAATCCAAACTGCTTTTATTCTGCCCCACGATACGTCTAAGTGTTGTGTCATTGAAAAAGCGGCTTAATTTTGAAGTAATATAGGGCGATACATTTTTTAAACTGGCTTCCCCACCAGCTTCTTCAAGTTCTTTCACAAAATCCTTTGTTTGAGGGTCTTCGGTGGATTCTAACAGCCACTGCCTGAAATCCTTATCGATGTAGCATCTAGTGAAATCAAGGAGGGTCGGGGTGAAGTCTTTTTTGCCTTTTGCGCTCATGAGGAGTTTAAGCATTCCCCTGAAATGAGATTCAAAAATCGGCCCCCCTGTAGATCTCATGTCATATAAATGATCCACGGTCATGTAGAGTTCATCTATAATAAGATCTCTTTCTTCAATGGTATCCCATTCCAGTATATTAAAACCTAAAGGTTTTTCCTTGTCTAACAGGTCGAATAGAATAATATCTTCCGTTCTGTTTTTCGGAATTCGACCCAGTATATTATCCACCATTTCTCCATGGGGATCGATAACGGCGAGCCCTCTGCCCGCATGGATATCCTGAAGGATCATGTTCTCCATTAATGTTGATTTCCCGGTACCCGTTTGTCCGACGATGAAACAGTGCCGCATTCTATCTTCCGTACCGGCATAAATCGGCTGGGATATGCCTTTGTCTTTGTTAAGAAACAGGCGAATGGAATCACTCCGATCATTTTCATCAAACGGCAGATTAACAATGGATGTCCTGGAACGTTTAACCGGCAGAGCGGAAATCTCCTCTAATGGAGGAGACGGAAGCTTAAAAGCGGCAGCTGCCTCTGGCAAAGTGAAAGGTTCCGTTTCTAAGAAATAACTTCCGCTTTTTACTTTTTGCACGATGACGTCTTTTAACGTAAATCCGCCTGTAAAAAGATCGATCTCATTTTCAATCGAATATGGCCCTGTGATTGTTCTGCCCAGAAGGTTCCCTAGGGATTTGTCAATATGTCCGGGGGCGAGTATAAATACCCCCATATTAAAACTCGCGTTTCCCAGTTGCGCCAGTTCTGCCAGGGATACTTGTTTAATTAAATCGGCCTGCTTGTTTAATGTTATTTGATATTCCTTAACCCTGGATAAAAAAAGTTCACACACTTTTATATTATTTCTAAGTCTGCTCAATGCTTTTTGACTCGTCTTTGCGGTATTTAGCCGGATAATAATCTGGATAGGATCCAATTGCCCCATTAAAATAGAAATCAGGCTCCAGCCGTCATCAAAAGATGGAACCCATGGGAAACAGTGCGTCAAAACATTATTATCTTTATTGTCTTTTTCCTCAACCGGGCCAAACCCGACAGATAATCTTTTTAAAGGAGCTGAAAGTGTAACGATCCTTTTTTTTCGTTGTACTGCCAGGGCATGGGTGGGTTTAAAAGGAGCGATTCTTTGCTTAAGTTCATTACCATCTACGATGGGTTCAAACTCGATTTCAGGAAAGAATGCATTAAGTATGGGCATCAACGAGATATAACGCGAAATAATATCTTCTTTGGCTTTTTCTTTTGAGGGTGCAAGGCTCCTTATAAAAATAGTAACCCATAGATTTCCTTTTGGTCGGTAAAGGAGGTCAGGTAATGCTGTCAAATGAAGCTCAAGCGTGATGTTTGAGGGCCAGGACGATATGGCGTGGACAAAATCTTCACGCATTTTTTGCTGTACAACAGGATCCAAATGATTCTTTTTTCCAGTGCATGATGATTTGTCATCTATGAGGTCTCCCTTAAGTATGGACTTTAAACTCAACCCTCCAATGCCCTCAAAGTATTGAGCTGATCCTGACACAAGAACTTCAGGAAACATCTTTTTGTTTTTCATAATCCCCTCTTATGGTTAACTATTTAGTTGTCGGCTTGATAAAAGCCTGTCCAAAGTGTTACTTTTAAGTTTAAGAATTCTTTCAATCGCCTCTAAAGAAAATCCCATCGCCACCAGTTCTGTAACCATGGCTGACTTTGCATTCAGATTGTTTTCCTTCAGGCTTATCAAATCAGATCTAATAGACCGCTCCTTGTGAGTTTTTTCACCATCCATATCTAACAGGTCTCTTGTTTCTATCTTCTTTTTTACTTCTAATTTATTGATGCTCATTTCGTATCTCCCTTTTAAATGAAAAACCGCCCGGAGGCGGTTAATTACTGTCCAAATTATATTGAGTGATAGCACTCAAACACAGAAATTAGTTCTGAGAGGTGGGTATGAAATCACGTCTAAGAATAGACCTTGTCATATTCACCGTAATCAGAAGAATTACATTCAGGACACGGTGGTCCGTCATGGCTGCAGTATTTTGTGTCACATTCCAAACAGGTATAAACCGGAAACCAATTTGATGACACCGAGTCTTTGGCCTTGCGGTCACAATACGGACACGATTGATAATCACTCATAATACTCTCCTTTCGTTACACCTTTATATAGAACGCCCATTTCCAGCAGCTTCTTGTAATTTGAAACACAGCGCTCAAACGGTACAAAATAGGACGGATTAAACTGCTCATACAATACTTCATACGTAATCCGTTCGTATTTCACATAGATTTCACTGCCGCATGCGTTTAAAATTGCGTATGCCTCTTTCAGCGGTTTGTTTCTTAAATTAATGCCACCCTTTCTTATTTCTCTGGCCCAGGAAGAAAGCCGTTTTTGATACTCAGACTCAAATTTTGAAGCACTTTCAGCGGCCAGTTTCACAAAATACATTCTCCTTTTAGATCGTGCTCTTTTAGCTGCTTTTCCCATCGTATGACCTCCTTTAAATATAACTATCCTGTTAATTTTTTGATTCAGCCTTACAGGGTCTATACACCCCGTTGGGCTAAGAATTCATGCTTTAATAAAACCGATAAATCATTCGATCCTTAAAGCGTGATAGATGGATCTTTAACAGTACTTGTTATCAAAGGAGCGGTAAGCAGATCGGAAAAGTGGAATTAAAACCAGTCTAAAAACTAACTCAAAGCTTCTGTTCCCAGGTGCTTTTAACCCGGTCTAATATTCAGCAGGAATTTAATATATGCTTAGCCGTCCATTTTTCCTCCCTTTTTTAGTTTCTATTAATAGCAACTGATGTGCCAGTATGACCGGTTATTAAAAAAAAATGAATGAAAATATATAAGATTAATAAATATATGTAATATCAGTATGATATAATTGACTTTGATATATTGAAGTATTTCAAATGAAAATATACAGCAGGTACATTTTTATAAATTAACAATGTAATTCAAGTTGAGTTGGCCCTATTAAAGTTCACTTGATTTTTAAAATCAATTTACTCTCACAGATACAATATTAACTTTTCAATCAGTATTGTAACCGGAATTGTGGTTCCGGTTCGGGGCGAGCCAATAATAAGCCGGTGTCCGCCCCATCCCTTTTCCACTCTTTCAAAAACCGATTTCATCTGTATAACGCATACACCGTTACCGGCAATCGTGAATTTAGGAACTGCCTGATCTCCATAAGCGGGGTTAAACAGTACAGCGATATCACACCCGTGCGAAAAAAGAGTGGAGATGCCTCCAATACCTTCGGACTTGAGGTAACCGATTTTTAATCCCTTTCCAGACCTGAAATATTTTATATCCCGTAAATCACCCGCTAGCTTGATCCGGTTTTTTTCTTTTGCTGTGATATATTCCTTCATATCGTCCATTATCGGAATAGTCGAAAACGGATCAATGCCTTCGGTCAAAACTTTCATAAGAATATCCATCCCTTTTAAAAATCGAGAAAGGGGGGATTTTTCGACAAAAAGCATTCCTGAAAATATATTTGAAAGGGAAGGGAAGGGAATTAATCTATCGCACGGACTACTCAGGTCAACTTTACATACATATGAAACAAGTCTTTGAGTTTTTGAATCATTGCAACCAAGCAAATCAAAGGCCTGTTTGCAGGCTGGAGGGAAACCGTCTTCTGTGTCATGATGATCGAAATTATTCTGCTGGACCTGACCGCTTCCGCCGCACTCTATGCAAAGAGCTTCAGGGTGAACCAGTTCTCGGGCAGGTGCGTTTCCACTAGCATTACGTATGTCATCGTCTGAATTTACACCAAGCAGAAGACCGCACAGGCATGTGTCGAGATCGGGTTTGCATATAAAAACTTTCACGAGAGTTCCTCCAAGTGCTCTATATCTGTCAAACGTTATTGTGCTGTAAAATCTTTGAAATTTTCTGTCCCATATTCCAGGCGGTATCTGAAGAAATGCCATCCATGTCCAATGGATCGAATGCCCAAAGCTCTTTTTTTTCGCAATGATATTCTGCCGATGGGCAGGCACCTTTTTGATGAGTTTTATGGGTGTTTACCTTAACATGGTTTGTGTATTCCAGGCGAAGGTGCAAAGGCATCTTAATTGGTCCGCGACGTACCGGAACCCCTGCGTTTTGAGCAAAAGCGGCCAATTTAATGCGGTCTTTATCATTGTCGTAGATCAGCGGTGCGCCGTATGCTGCCGGATTCGATCTTTCAACTTTTTTCTGAAAAGACAAACCGTTTTGTTTTCCCAAACCGGCTCGAAACGCATCGAGAATATCATGCCGGTGCTGGTCAATTTTTTCTATTTCTTCAAAATCCGAAAAGGCCAGAAGTGCTGCCAGGGGATGGATGCGGTAGTTTAGCGAGTAGCCTTCATAATATTCCGGTCCAAATTCCCGGTAAACGCGTTTTGGATGCTGGGTCAAGCCTAACGCCTTTTGATATAACTTTTCACTGCCCGTTACCATGACACCTCCTTCCCCGCCTGATATCAGCTTCCCCCGGCTGAGGGAAAAACAGGTGATATCGCCCCACGTGCCGATCGGGCGATTATGCAGTTTGGCACCCAGGGCATGGGCCGCATCAGATATCAAAGCCAGGCCGGCATCATCAGCAATCTGTTGGAGCTTTTCCATATCTGCCGGGTGCCCAAATATGTGGACCGGTAATATGGCTTTTGTTTTCGAAGTGATCAGGTCCGCCACGGAAGCGGGATCAATGTTCAATGTCTGCGGATCGATGTCTGCGAATACCGGAGTGGCACCACAAAAAAGAACAGGCGAGACACTTTGGGCCCATGAATAGGAAGTCACAATGACCTCATCACCCTGACCGATACCGCATGCAAGCAGAGCAGAATGAACAGCCGCAGTGCCGCTTGAAACCGCCAGGGCAAAACGCGTATCGCATAATTTTGCGAACTTATTTTCAAGCTTTGAAACCATACCGCAACCTTCTAAATTACAAAGAAGGGTAGGATCATTTCCGGCGTTTTTCATGGCATTAAGTAATGATGTGACCTGATTTTCTGTCATGCATCCAGGATGTTGAATTTTATTTTGAGTGTGTATCATTTACCGCATGATCCTTTCTGTGTGGCGCTGTTTTTTTATTTCGGAGATTACTTTAAAAAGTTTTGCTCGTATTAACCGGCCATCGTGACTGACAATACCGGATTCAATAAATTTATCAGGAATATGACCGTCATTCCGCAGCCCATGAGCATTATTCCACGGCAGTAAAGATTGAAGGCTGCAAAGCGAGAGAGAAACCAGGGCAATAAAATCCATTTCAATTTCATCTTCACGATCGATAAAGTTTTTAAGAGCATGAGTAAGATGCCTCTTTTCAATGTCTGAACCCATTTGATTTTTTTCACGGTCCGCACTCATTCCCGCATCGATTAATATTTCCTGTAATCCACGGCCCGTTGGAAAAATACGGTGCATGTCATAAATGATTTCATCCTGTGCAGCGCCCTTAATGCCTCTTTCAAAACGATTGAGTAAAATTGGTATTAATTCTTTTAGTTCATTCAATCCGGGTTTGATAAATGGTATGGATACGCCGAACCTGTCGAGCATGGCAGGATCAAGAAGATCCGGACGGTTTGTCGCACCGATAAAAAGGAGTTTTCCTCGAAGGTGAAGAGATCCAAGCCATGTAAATATTCGTGCGAGCATCCTTTCGGAAGTCCCTGAGTCTCCGGAAGCGCCTGTTCCTCTTTGACCTAGACTCTGATCGATTTCATCGAAAAATAAAATCGCGGGTTGGAGCTGCTCCACGATTCGGATAACATGTTCCATATTCATTTCACTTTGCCCGACAAAGGGACTGCGTACATTTCTGAGTTCCAACAGCGGCCAATCCAGTACTTTTGAAAGGGCCTTGACCAGATGTGATTTTCCGCAGCCGGGTACACCCTGAAGTAAAAATGCCTGGGGGACACCGGGTCTTCCCGCTTTGATCTGCGGAATCAAATCAGTAAAATAATCCTTGATGCTGTTTAAGCCCGCGACACCTTCAAAACCTTCTTGAGGTTCAGAAACTTCCAGAAGATCCCTGGCAAGGTTTCGAATGGTTCGCGCCTTATCTAAACGAATTTGATCACAGGACATCGGCTTATTGAAATGTCCCGCGGATCGATAAGCTGCTTCCACACCTGCGAGCGGCATACCGGAAGTCAGTCTTGCCAGGCCGTCACTTCCCAGGTCCGCTTCACGTTTTCCGAAATCCTGACATCCTGATTCTGCTAACCCTTCTAAAAAATCAATAAATGCCTTGCGTTCCTCCAGGCATGGCAGTCCAATTTCTATTGAACGAAAACCGCGTGAGCGTGTGATTAAATCCTCCGGCATACCATTGAAGGTCACGAGGACCAGGCGGGAATCACCGGAGGCAATTCCATCATCAAGACCCAGGGTATGCATGATTTCGGCAAATTGACCACTGTCCTGTTCACGGCTCCCGCTATATTCACGGGATGGAACAATCCTTTCCGCGTGCAGTACCAGGACAATCCATTTTTCCTGGTCGTTTCTCAATAGCGAACTCAAATGGTTCAAAATATCAACAGGATCACTTTTGGATGACAAGCCTTTTATCGCATTAGAATTACTACTATCTGAAGATATTTCTCGCGCGCCCAAACTCGGGGCATACTGTGCAATTCTGTATCCCAGCCGCGAGAAGAACTCAGCCAGAAAATAGTTTAAATTCGCAGGACCGATTTTCTCTTCAGGAAAATAAAAACGGTCCTCTGTATTCAATGTCAGAATCACATGCTGCCTCACAGCAAAAGCCTCTTCCATCTGTGTGATAAATCCTGGTTTCATATTCATCCACTCCTTTTAGTTTTTACAAAAACAGGTTCTTTCAATCCCGATTTCTTTTGGCTTCTATTTTTTTTAAATTCTGGAAACTCAGGGTTCAAATGTTTTGACAGAGTTCTAACTTTTGAATTACGGGGCAGCTGTGAGGATGCTCGACTTAAGCTTATTCCCCGTTTTTTTAATTCATTTTCGATTTTGGCCGTCTCTTTCATGCAGGAAAGGCCGGAAAAACCGGACAGATCGAGCGATAATTCTCCCAGTTCATTAATACCCACACCGATGAAATTTACTCCTGAAACAGCCTTGAGTGTATTCTTTCCTGCTTCTGTCTGGTATCCGAGATCGCTAAGTGACGACCTGACTGCATAGAATAATACACCCCTTTCTACATGGCAGAGTCCCTTCTGGGTAGCGGTTGAAAGTCTTTCCAACCTTTTTTGAATTTGTATCGCCGACTTTTCAACAGCCGGGATGTTATTGGAATTTATTGATTTATTTTTAAGCGCAGCAAGAGAGGTATGAATATCCTCAAGCTCTGTATCGTATATCGCTTTTGCGTAAGCGCTGAACGCCTCAACTTCCGAAAATGCAGAAACCATTGCTTCAAGCCGTTTAATCTCTTTTAAAGCGATACTGTCAGACGTATTATCACATGGTATTGAACATAACTTCTCCATTTCTTTAGTCAAATTTAGCTCAAGTTCTTCTACCCGCTTTCTGGCGGTGGACCAGGCACCTGCATCATGAAAATATATTCCCTGCTTCCTTAACGCATCAAGGATCACTCTGCCTGAACTTCCGTCCATTATTGTTGTGCTGTATAAAGTATATTCACTCATTATTTTACCTCGCTGGAAATGGGTTAAAGCCGGGATCTGGTTGAGACGGCCCAGGGTGATCGTGTTCTATTTTAGAATTGTTGTTCTCAATGTTGTCGTCATTGGTGGAACTTTCTCCATCCGAATGATGTTCAGATGGAGAAGGCTGCCATCCAAATCGTCTTAAAATACTGCTGCCAACTTGAATAAAGAAATCCACCGTCCGTTCAATCGCATTAAAAGCCAGGTTTAAGATGGTTGATAACAGCCATGCAGCAAACGCCACAGGAAGCAGCGGCAGTATGCCCAGAAAAATGAGTATCAGAATTATAAATTTCAGTAAGATGATCAAGCCCACAACACTAAAAGCGGTTGCGGAAATACTCAGTCCAGAAATTCCAATTAAACAGGCATATATAACCCAATTTGTTGATCTCTCACCGGTGGATGGTTCTTCTACCATGGCAGGGTTCATCTGAATATCATTTACTTCCATGCTGCTGGCTTGAGAAACCACCAGACCTCCCAGATCATCATTTAAACCCGCGGTCACGGATGTTTCATCATCCGATGCAAAATCGGTGGTCATATATGCCCTCCAGTATGCCATTGAAACACCAACAAATAATGATATTGTAAAAAACAGGACCGAGAGCACCATAAATGTCCGGCGAAATCCCGCAGTAAGCGATTTTTTCCAGGGTGCCAAACGGGTGACACCCAGAAGATCAAAAAACAAGGCCCCCCAGAACAGCGATGTGGTTACCAGGGTAGCCGCAGTCAAGGTCGCTGTGTCAATGGGAAGCTGGACAGAAGCTTCATCCAAACCCATTGCTTCCGCAGTCATGACAATCATTCCAAAATCACACATGATGAAACAAACCGTAAGAATCGAATATATTACCGATCCGATAATATAGTATATCGGACCGTCACCCTTACGTTCCGATTCGTCTTCAAGCTGTTTTAAAAGCCATGTTTTGACGGTGCTGAGCCAGAGTGTTGTTCTCTCCTGAATGATAAAAAGAGGGCGGTAAAATACGTTCATAAAGCCCATAAACATCATCCGGATCGATTCTGCAAAGGCCGCAACAAAACAGCAAAATCCAATTCCCAGAATAATGAACAGCACGATATGAATCCATATTGAGGTTCCGGACATTTAATTACTCCTTGAAATGATTATTTTATTACCGAAATCCGGCGGTAAAAAAGTAACTACAGATGCATTGCATCGCTTGAGAACTTTTTCCCAGTTTGATCTTATCGATTGAGTTTTCCTCGGATCGGCAGTCGATTCAAATCCAGCGATCACCACTTCAGCTCCTTTGAGATCAACCTGGATCGTCCGGTTACAATTATCCTGCATGTCAGAGGTAATGATAATCACAGGTTTACTTCCCTGCTTAATTTCAACCTGGATGCGATCGGCGGCTGCGGCCAAAAAACCCCATATGTCCGTTTTGCGTGATTTGACCGGCTGGAGCTTGGCTAATAAAGAAGCGGCCCGTGACTTGAGCAGCATGATCTTTTTGAGTTTTCTGTTCCAGTTTTTACGGGAGTTTTTGTCAAATTTATTTTTAGGCGGGTTACCGATCTTCGGGAGTTCGAGACGGAATACAGCGCAAGAGTCAATATACGATTTTTCGGTGATTCGCCGGAGATAGAAAATATCACCCGGCTTAAGATCGCGGATAACACTTTTCGCAATGGAAACAGCCCTTTCCCTGAAGGAATATGAACCGGTTTCGTCAAGACCGAAAATGACCACATGATTTTCCGCAAAAGCCGTAACCGTCATCAAAGAGCCGATAAGGATATAAATGCCTGTCAATATTCTATTCATCTTTTCACCTCCGCTATTAAAATAAATGATGTCTGTTTTAGTTGCCCAACTATCCGGATTGAAAATAATCAAACGAACAGTTTTGAACGCAACTGTCCCGTTGTTTTCGATACAGCCTACAGAGTGTTGAACCTCAGTTGGGCTAATGCAGATTTATCATTTTCTTGTCTATTAAATATTGAACCGGCAGCTCTGCAACCGTACTCATGAAAAGCAGCGAACATATTGGAGATGAAGAGTCTTACTTAAAAGCTTCTGTTCCCAGGTGCTTTTTACCCGGCTTGACGAGCAGCAGAATTTCTATTCTCTTTTTCTTCCGGTGTCTCCTTTGAATTATGGATTGACCCATTCATGCCGTGACTGAACATGTGTATTCTATGACTTCTTCCTGGCATTGTCCCATCCGGATTTGTAACGCTTATGATTCGATTTTCCTTTAGGGGGTTTATAATGCGGACTCGAGCCTCCTGAAAGGATAATGTCCAAAGTACTGTCTTTCCGGCTTTTTTTCTGATCTTTCTGTCCTTTAGTGTGATGATCTTTTCCCATGATGTACCTCCTTTAATGTTTTAAGTGGTCGATAATTTGGAAGCATTCTGTTCCCAGGTGCTACAGACCCGGCTTGAAGATCAGCAGGATTTCAATAATTCTTAGTGGCCCATAATGCCTCCTTTCGGTTGAAGGAAAATCAATAAACATAGATTTAATAACTTGAATTCTTTAGCAACCCGTATGCCATAGGTTCATAAAGAGAGAAAAAATTTTTAAGAAAAATTATATGGGTATAAATTACAGTGGCTTAAAGGGAATGAAAGATATTGAGTGATTTGAAATTAGATCGAGGTTCTTAAAAAAAAGATTAAAGGATAAGGTTTGGATTCAAGTCGGGTTGAAAAGTTTCAAGTCTACTTGATATTATATTTTTTTTTGGCATCGGCCACAGCGGTGGAAGTTTTTCCAATAAGAGCCGCTGCCTGGGTATCGTTTTTAGATAATTGGATTGCTTTTTCATACAGTTGTCTCCGGACTTCTTCGATGCAGTCATCCATCGAGAAACCATCGTAAGGCTCCGGTGTGATTATGTCCATATTGTTTTCATTGGAAATATCGGCCTGCATTAAAATCGCACTGTCTATATCATCCCCGGCCGTAGAAATCGCTGCACTTTCGACAGCGTTTTGGAGTTCACGTATGTTTCCTTTCCAGGGGTAATGGATAATTTCTGAAAGTGTTTTGGGGGACAGCTTCTTTTTTGTATGGTTGATATTGTTAAATTCTTCCAAAAAATGGATTGCCAGGGCCGGGATGTCACTCCTTCTTACCCTTAATGGCGGCAGGTTCACGATAATTTTTGAAATGCGGTCGTAAAGATCCTGCCTGAATTTCTCTTCGTCTTTAAGATTCTGGTTGGTCGCTGTGATCAAGCGAACATTTACGCGGTGAGGCATTGTTTCGCCTATCGGCGTGATTTCACTGTTTTGAAGAACCCGGAGTAGTTTTGCCTGAATGTTTATCGGCATTTCCCCGATTTCATCCAAAAAAAGGGTTCCGCCGTCCGCGGCATCGAAAAGGCCGTCTCTGTCGTCATTTGCACCGGTAAAGGAACCCCGTTTGTAGCCGAACAGAGTGCTTTCGGCCAACGTTTCAACGATTGCCCCGCAGTGAAAAGGAATCATTTTTTTATCACGGCGTTTACTGATTTTGTGGATATAATCGGCCACCAGTTCTTTACCGGTCCCCCGTTCACCTAAAATCAGAACCGGTACTGCGTGGTAGAGGGTGGATCGCGCTCCGATTTGTAAAGCGTCCATCAGCTTGGGATGTGTGCCTACAATACCGGATTCGCGGATAGCCGCTTCTACCTCCTGATCGGTTAATTCGGGTATATCAACCAATTTCAGTTGTTTTTTTTGGATATCCGGAAATTCCTGTGACCATGGATTGATTTCGGTAACCAGGGATCGGTCCTTTGTAACGTGTTTACCCTCTCGTATCTGAATAAGGTCCGCCCGGATTTCTCCGCTGGCCACCAGCAATAACCAGCATGTCTGCATCTGGCTGGTTCCGGAAGATACCACTATGGAAAAATCGACATCGTCCATTTTTTTTTCAAGGTCCGAATATGCCTGTCTTAAAGCGTTTAAGATGCTTTCATAATGGGTGGGATCATCAATGGGAAGACTGAGGTGTTGTGCCTGGATGTTAAAACGCTTTTTAATCATTGAAACAATTTTTTCGCCTTTATCCTGCATCTCCTCCTCCGGTGTATGGAGCAGAATAACATCGGTAAATTCATTTCTTGCGGAAAGAAGGCTCAAAATCGGGCCATCAACCATGGGCCCATTTTTTTCTTTGGAATAGCCAGGATCTTGCATCCCGATAAAAGACAATAATACTTTTTGGATTTTGGAAATGTTCATCGTAGAGTTTTATCTCCTATTAACCGGATACCGTTTATCATAAATATATTATTGATTCATTAACGACATTGTTGACATCTTTAAAATTTTTTTTACTTCTTTTTACTATTCCGGCGGAGGCCGGAAACAGGTTTGCAAATGATTCTCTGAATTCCGCTATTTTGCTATTACATTAATTCGAAACAGGTTCAAGACTTTTTTGAGATAGCTTCTATGGAAATGTTTGCTTTTTGGATAAGTATTCGTCAATGAGATCGCCTAACAGACCGGACTGGTTTAACAGGCACATGCCAATCTCCAGTGGTTCTCTATATATGCTGTCCCTGGCAATCTGTTCTGCCTTTGATTTTTTAATTCCAGCCCGTACAATGACAGGTATTGCAAATCGACCAAATCCTTCCCTGGCTTCAGCCATGATTTCAGTTCGATCACGTTTAAGTTTTTCAGGAGGTGGTGAACTTTTGCATGATACGACAAGATAGCTGCTTTTCCAGATCAAAATAACATCCAGCTCGGTTCGTGCAAAGCTTTCACTGCCTGAATCTCCAGTCCAGGGCCATTTAATGCTGATACGGGCATCGGTAATATTTTTCCCTCCGGCAGCCATAAATGCAGCTGCTACAGGTTCTTCAAGCCACTGACCGCTGTTTGGCGGACTGTGTATCACACCGGTTTGTTTGTTTTTATTATACGTTGCTTCAAACTCAATCTCTTCGCGGGCAGTATCCACTCTAATGCAACGGATAAACTTATCCCCTGTAGAAGCTTTCTTGTTTATAGGGAATGTGCTGCCGGGTTTCCATTTATCGGGGTAAACTATATTACCATAACGATGTTTACGTGTCCGATATGCAACTACTCGCATAAAATTTATCAGAAAGTCTTTCCTCTCAATTAGGCTGTCAAAAGAGATGCTTTCGTTTCTGGATCTTTTTGAAATTTTTACCGACTCACCAAAAGGAGAGGTATCATTTATGATCGGCTGACCTTGTAAAATCCCTGCCTGAACTAAAATGGGAGCAAGTTGATAGTGACGTGGATTAGCATTCCTTTGACTCAGCGGCATAGCCGCTTTTCTTTGGTTCAGCAGTGACCAGAGTTCTACGTTTGGCAAACGAGCCACCTGCCAGGCCTGGGCCTTGGTCCCGGGAGACACGTTCGCAATCCACATATCTTTGATAAGCTCTTGTTCCAATTCTTCCTTATCCGTGATCTCTCCCTTAATATCAACAGGCCAGAAAACGACCCTTTTCATCGGGAAGTGATTGATCATTTGAGCGATCCTATCGGCAATTGTGCGGACATAAGGAGTATTCCGATCCACAAGTATGATCATTTCAGTTGGCTGATGTGTAAATGCGGCTACGAGTGTTGCGCTGGCATCATTGCCGAGGGATGTGATTAACTTTTTCCCGGTCCATCGATTATCTTTGATTATTCCGGGTGTCAGTTCTTTGGGCTTTTCCAGGAGTCCCAGAATATTCTGATCATCCCGCGGAGCTTTCCGTCCCGGTGCTGTTTCGAGCCCTTCAGTCCAGTACTTCTGAATTTTTTCTATAAAACCTGTAGGATCACTATGGAATCCCTCTGAATGTACTTCTAAAAATACTGTTCGGATATTGTGTACAGCAAGTCGTTTAACAGCGCGTTTTTGATTTGTAATCACTTGAAAAAATATCCGCAGGTTATTCAGTGCCTGGGAGGATTTATTGATAGCAACAATATCGCGTACCTTTTGTTTAATAGCAGATGAATCAGCATTTTCATCATCCAACAGAATATCACGCGTTCCATGCAGACGACCATAGCGTTCTCTTGCGATTTTTAATTTGACCGAACGATGATCGCCGGTAATTCGGGTATTGCAGACGGTTTGGTTTGATGGAGTCGGATATTTATCAGCCGTTATCTGGTGAAGGTCCAGTAACTCTCTGAAACCGATATTTTCAAGATTCCACTGTGCTGAACCATCCAAAACGTAAAGGTGTTTGTAATCGGCGTAAATCGGCTTAACATCCACATCATCCATTTTAAGAAAGTACGAGTTTAGGGCAACCAGGTAGTTAAGTCCTGGAGAGATATCGAAATATATTGGTGTCGAAAGTTTTTTATCTGAAGTATATTCATTAATCAGTTCCCACGGAAACGGATCATCGGACAATTTATTTGGAAACTGAGTTTCAATTTGCCTGGGTATCACTTTTAAGGACGGGTTTAGCAGGTTTAGATAAGACTCCAGCCGTTCTGCCTCCAGTTTGGTTGTCCGGCTGGGCATAAGAATGATTTCTTGCAGATTTTCATCATTCAGCATCAGCGTCTTAGCAGTAGACGCTATCGCGCCCGGCTGTCTTCCTACCATTGTAAACAATGTGCTCATTGTTAGTACCTCTCAATTTAATTAATGAAATAAAAAGGTAGAACAACTCCATTATCTTGCCTAATGGGAGCCATTCTGGATCAATGTCGGATGGGAAGAGTCGTAGCCCTTCCAAGTGGAAGACATTTTTCGACTAGGTAAACCGGCAACATTTAAATACGGCATTTGTCGTAGCCCTTCCAAGTGGAAGCCATTTTTCGACAGAAAGATAGTTGGTCTAATGTAATGTGTGTTGAGTCGTAGCCCTTCCAAGTGGAAGCCATTTTTCGACCGGCAAAAATCATTCAGGGTCTTTGCCGTATAAATGTCGTAGCCCTTCCAAGTGGAAGCCATTTTTCGACGCTTGATAAATAAATTAAATGAGTGGGCATAAAAAGTCGTAGCCCTTCCAAGTGGAAGCCATTTTTCGACGGTAGCAGTAGCTTGGAAAAGTTGGCGCAAAAGTCGTAGCCCTTCCAAGTGGAAGCCATTTTTCGACTCGATAAAAAAGAAGTATATCAAGTCGGATTAAGTCGTAGCCCTTCCAAGTGGAAGCCATTTTTCGACGTGGAGTGATAAAGATTTTTTGTTATCATTAATGTCGTAGCCCTTCCAAGTGGAAGCCATTTTTCGACAAATAGTTAACAGATAGCTAGCTTTAAAATAGTCGTAGCCCTTCCAAGTGGAAGCCATTTTTCGACACAAAGATGTTGCCGAAGAAGATCGTGCATTGTCGTAGCCCTTCCAAGTGGAAGCCATTTTTCGACGGCGGAGCAACCAAAAGGTTGTAATTGGTGGTTAGTCGTAGCCCTTCCAAGTGGAAGCCATTTTTCGACGCGAGACGATAAGCAGAGCTGGCAAGGTTTTGAACGTCGTAGCCCTTCCAAGTGGAAGCCATTTTTCGACTGGAGGTACCATGAAATACAAAAAAACGTTATGTCGTAGCCCTTCCAAGTGGAAGCCATTTTTCGACGCATTGTTACAAAAGTTTATTATAAGGCAACAGAAAGTCGTAGCCCTTCCAAGTGGAAGCCATTTTTCGACTATAGTCTGGGGTGGATTTTTTTGGGTATTATATGTCGTAGCCCTTCCAAGTGGAAGCCATTTTTCGACTTTTTACAACGCTTATGCCTTGGTAAACAGACGACGTCGTAGCCCTTCCAAGTGGAAGCCATTTTTCGACGCTACTACTTAGTAGCGTTGCGCAACACTAAGAAAGTCGTAGCCCTTCCAAGTGGAAGCCATTTTTCGACAGTACCCTTCAAATTTCATTAAATATCAATTGGTTTGAAGGCCGTTTCCGAGAACCTCGCACACTTTGTTCCCCAAAGCATCATTTCAACGTAAAATCATGCTTTTCATCGGGGATAACCCCTTGTTTTAATTATCTTCCGAGAACCTATGGCTTTTTTCAAAGAACGGAACAGCCGTTTGGCTGTCATTTTCACCTATGCCGGCTATCATCTATGACCAGGGAAATGACGAAGTTTGTGATGTCGTATCAAATAGTTACTGGTTTCTTCATTGTAAGTCAATATATAAATTAAGGTCTTAAAAAGTTTTAGAAAATGAAAACAGGCTTTTCATCCTCGGTTAGCTGAATTGCATTTTTTTGGCATCCCTTACACAGCCTGAATACAGCTAACAAATCCTTTTCCCCGGTAATTTTCCTGATATCATTAAGAAACAGTTTGAAAACATGCCGTTCGACTAAGACAGCAAACACAGATTTTTGAAGTCTGATACCTTTCCTTTTCACCAGGTAGCGAACCAGTTTTGTCCGAATTTTATTTACTTTGATATCATAAGTGACGATGCATAACATTTTAATCGATTCTCAATGTCTTAAAAGGTATTTCGAGCTTTAGCGTTCTTCTATACTCATCTGCCATTTCATCAAGGTAGGTATTACCACTCATTTTTTCACCACCATGATAGGAAAATTTAATGGCCATTGTACGCTCGAATCCTTGGATAAATTTTCGGAAACCCCTCCCAAGTAATCGGCAATCATTACGTCCATTACGATGACCAAGCTTAAAATCACATGGCTGGATTTCCCTTCGGTGGATCAGAGATAATACAACTCTTTCAACCAAATGACGTAAATTCTCCATTAAGTCAGACGCCAGGGCAAAGTGCATGCCACGTCGCTGGTGGTAAAACCCGATACGTGGATTGAAACCTTTATTACGTAGAACTGAGGCCACGCGATTATAAAGCAGCGTATAACCCAGAGAGAGCATGGCATTAACCGGTCCATCCGGAGGATGGTATATACGTTTTTTAAATTCAAAAGGTTTGACCAGTGAAGCCAGTTGACTGAAATAGATTCTGGCTGCTGAACCTTCAAATCCCCTAAGTTGATCCAGGGTATCCGCTTGTGCTGATTTTCTTATCAAATTCTTCATTTTTTCAGAGGCAGCATTGTTACGCCGAAGAATTACATGCCGATTGTGAATCTGGGCTGAAATGATCTCCCTGGCCAAATTCAGACAAAATAGTTTATCCTCACCTTTTTGATACTGAAGCAATGCAAGGTCTTCAAGTTCGAAAGATGTAGGAAAAAGATGGCCTCGACTATGGCCCATTACATCGATGAAACTCACAGGGATTTCTTCCCTGACGGATCTATATACAATACCCCCGCTAAAAGAGGCACGGCCAATAACTACCATCCGACTGATGCGGCTCCATGGGATCTTTTCGGTTTTTCCACTATCGTCTTTAACCACAAGGTATGGACCACTGGAATAGGCTCCACGGGAAAGGGAAGACAAATACACCGGATGTCCGGATAGCCATTCGTCTCTAAAAACTGGCATCCATTCATCTACCTCGTTGAGTTGTTCTTTTTTGGCCGGTACTATTTCACCAGCCGATACCAGATAACCGAGAAATTTAATGGGTTTGTCCGGTATCACTTTAACAGTTTTATCGACCTTGAGAGTCAGGTTTAACCCCGCCAGGGTGTCTTCGATCTTAGTCATGCCTGGCTGAAAATCGGTATCATCTTTAAACAGGGCCACAAAATCATCACAGTAGCGAATCAGTCTGGCACCGGCGTTGTTCATGGTTTTATCAAATTTGTCCAGGTACAGGTTACTTAATACCGGTGAAAGGGGACTGCCCTGGGGCAAGCCCTTGATTTCTGAAGATTGTATACCTTCAAGCCAGGTGATTATTCTTTCAGGAAGCGGGTCAAATGGTAAAAGCCCTCTCAGAATATTTCCAAGAATCGTTATATCAACTGAATTGAAAAACGAAGCGATATCGGCCTTAATGCCCGTACAATATCCTTCTGACAACGTTTTTTTTAACGCTGAGGCAGCCCCTTTTCGGTTCAATCCCCTGCGAAAAGCATAGGCGGAACTTGAAAGGATTTGTTCAGCAATGGGAGACAAAAAATCGGCTATAGCGCGTTGAACCATTTTATCAACAGTATTCTGTACGGTTATATCCCTAAATCCGCCGGTACTTTTAGACCGGCGATAACTGGTTGTCGGTCCCTGGCAAAAAGTTCCCATTATCACTGAATACGACGTTTTAATAAGAAGCCGTGTTCCGGCTTTTTTGATATCACTGAGCGTCAATCCATCCGGACCGGGCGACGAATTGGGGAGTTTGTCACGGGATGCTCGCAGATGATTGATTTTAAAAGCTCGATCCAGAAGTGTCCTGGCTCGTTTTAATGGTTTAATCCTGCGAACAGTGTCGAGCTCAGGTATATGGTAGAATCCCAGTCCAAATGTCCTGTTTTTTCCAACACCCAGATACTGTCCGGCTGTCAGACAGAAAGCTTCGTTTTCATTCGGTTTGCCCCTGACAAATAGAATACCGGTGGTGCCACCCATAGGTGTACGGTAGCGGCCGTAACTATTGTCGAGCCAGGTTAATTCGCCGCCTGAAATGGAGAGTTTAGATCCAGCAGGCAGTTTGGCATCTGTGAGCGGTATCCGGCTCATGAAATGCGTCAGCGCTTTGGTTCCAAAACCCTTGTTTTCGAAGAAAAATTCTGAATCACAGTGATTATGGCCCTTTTTTTTATGATTTTTAGGGCGAAAGAGCCTTAAGGGCGTATATAACAGAAGGGTAAAAGATTCCAGCTTCATCAAAGCGTCGATCTCTGATTCGAGCAGTTCTGATTTGAGACAGCCGGTTTTTTGATCATCTGCCGTCATTAATGAATTGAGCTCGTCCGTGTCCGATTTTAAAAAAGGTTTAGGAGATGGCTGTGAGTGGGTCAGTGACTGTAAATTTTCTGTCTGATGGTCGCTCACATTACTAAGGGAGGTGATCGGCGGAAATGAAAGGATTGTCTGATTGCTAATTCGACACCGGACATCCTCTATGCAGATGGTTTTACCCGGCCTTAAATGACCCTCTGCCACCCGTATGTGATTGAAGTTAGCCAGCATTTTTACCATGACTTCTAAATGGCAGGCCGGAAATGTAAGACCGAGATGCATGGGATCACCGGCATCATATGATACAACACGGGTTTCTACAGGATGGACCCAGATGCCCAGTTTGGCCATACTGTCTTTCGGAGAGAAATAGGGTTTGATAGCCGATCGCAGTAAGGCATTCCATTGGGGGCCGTGATAGTGAGGCAGATTGTTGATAGGTTCCAGAGCCCTTAATCTTATACTCAGGAATATTAATTCAGGTAGTTTAACCCAGTAATGTCCGGTTAGGTTCTTGCATGTAACCGATTCCGTTTTTGTTCTTTGAACAAATATGAATCTGTAGAGCTGCCGAAATCACGGAGTTCATTTTGGATTTGTATCCGTAATTGCCTAACTCTTTTGATACTGACGGGTTCACCGTGATTT
>JAUVGT010000196.1 GCA_030593645.1 Deltaproteobacteria bacterium | reverse complement strand
GCTGCACTGCCGCCAGGGAGATCAGGCTCATCCCTGCTCCGAAGATAAACGGTATCCTGTAGTCCACCATCCATAATAGCCCCAGTAAAGCGGGCAGTACAACCGCGGCGATATGATTGATGGTGAATCCGACAGCCATGCTTGGCGCAATATCCCGAGGGTCTCCGACTTTCTGGAAGTAGGTGCGGATGGCAATGCTGAAGTTAAAAAAGATATGATCCAATATATAGAGTATTGCCACAATGATTTTCGAATCAGTAAAGGCATAGGCGATAAAGATAAAAAACAGGCTGAAATACTCCATGGATAATATCTTTCTCTCGCCAAACCGGATGATTCCTTTCCCGATCATCGGGCTCAGGAAATAATTTATGGCATTGTTAATGATAAACAAGATGGAAATTTCCTGGATTGTATAGTTAAAAAATTTCACAAGGAGTAGAACAGCAAAGGCCATGAAAATCTGACGCCGCGCACCGGCCATAAAGGTAAGGAAGTAATAGAGCCAGTATTTTTTACGGAAAATCATTTTTTTACGCTGGGAGACGATATCATGACTCACAGGGTTTTGCTTCAAAGCCCATAAACCGGTCAACGCGACCAGTGCCCCGATCAGCAGGTAAAGATGCGAGTATTGGAGAAAAGAACTCAGGTACCATATGAGGATTCCTGCAACGATATTTGAAACCGCGGCGTAACTGCGCTGTTTTCCAAAGACCCAGGGTGAAGTGTTTATATCAAAATACTGCAGCGTGAGAGACTGGTTTGTTGTCTCGTAGTAATGAAACCCAAAACTCATAATCATGGTTGTTGCAAGAATCCCGGCGTATGTGGGGAAAAGACCGGTAACGGCCACGCCAAAGCCAAGTGTAATTATAGATAATGCGGAGAGGCGGTGTTCTTTAATCAGCATGATTACAAAAATAACCAGAAACGTCAGAAAACCGGGAATTTCCCTTACGGACTGAATCACTCCAACATGGCTTCCATCGAGACCCGCCGATTCTACGGCAAAATTGTTAAACAGGATTCGCCATGCCTGTAACCCCAACGTTGAACTGATCGTGAGTACGATCAGGAAGCGATACATTTGATTATTTTTTTTTACCATATGCTGCCCTGATTTTATATGAAAATTTATATTCGATGTTTCATACTCATTAAAAGTCCGAATGAGACGGTTTTGTAAAAAGTTCAAATTCAAGGCGTGCAAATTTTGTAATCATGAAGCGTACTTATCGGACCCGCCCTGTTAAATCTGTATTTTTTATTTAACCGGGGCGTTGAATGATTGCGAAATGCAGCACAACGCAGAAGTTGGTCCGCCTACGGCGGATTACGAAACCGTCAAAACTTACTTTTTTATATGAATTGAGCAGGAACATCAATTAAAATCCGCAGTTTTTATCCGAACCATTGATACAGGTTTATTATTGTAAACTTGATAAATTACAAATAATATAAGGGGTTATGGCAATTACTGGTTTTTAATGCATGTATGGATTTATTTTTATGAATTTTCTAATACATGATATCTATCTGATATTACAGAGAAACAGGTTTTAGTCATTAAAAGTTTAAAATCTTGAACCCATCCGAAACATTTTTAATAGTCGATTTGATATTTATCAGAAAAATTCCAACATGTTATATAATAATATATCTAAACATACCAGCCTGTTAAGAGAGATTACCCATGTTGTTTTGTAAATATTTAAAGTTTGGCAGAAATATTGCAGTACTTAATGGCAAGTCTAAAACATCCTTTTATCTGTACTCCTCCTTAACGGCTAACCGGAAATATCCGGTTGTCCGTTATTTTTTGCATATCAGTGAAGGTTTAAGTCGCTTCAAATATTTGTTTCCCTCTTGACACATGAAATGCACATAAACTATGCTGAAACCACTTCTAATAATAATCAAATACACGGTCAGACAAGGGGAACTAATTATGGAGAACAACAAAGTATTCACGTGGCTTTTCGTCGTTGCAATGGTGACGCTTTTTCCTGTGAACGGTTTAAGTGATGATTCCGGAAACAACAGCCTTAACACGTTTGAGGGTATTTTACTTGCCCAGGAAAAACCCAAACCGCTGACTTTTATTGAAGTCGTTGATAATCTAGATATAAAAAAGCATACAAAATTTCATGTGAAAGAATATATCCGAATGAACAAAGGCGCGGAAGTCGTGGCATCGGGAAAAGTTGTTGATGTGATCGGAGGCAGGGGGAAAGCCAAGATTCTGGTCGGTAATAAGGCTCGTCGTATCTATAAGGGTTATAATATTGTTTTAACGGTGACTTTCGATATTGATAAAGCTGCAGGACTCAGAAAAGATCAACACATTAAATTCAGGGGTTTTCTCAGCAAATACAAAGGTATGAAATATGGCGGCGTGATCATTTATTTACATGATGCGGAAATATTATAGAAATGGTTTAAAAGATTTTAAAACCACTTCTAACCGGTATTTTTAAAATCTGATTAGATAAGAAACTTCAGGGGCGGATACAAATCCGCCCTTTTATTTTGAATCAGGACGATTCCGATGCCGGCCTGCCCAGTGATTTGAATAATATCCTTTTTGTCTTTCTCTATCCCGTGAGATCCAATTCATGACGGTTTCGTAAAAAGTCCAACTTCTGCGTTGTGCTGCATTTCACAATCATTCAACGTACTATAAGTACGCTTCATGATTACGAAATTTGCACGCCTTGAATTTGAACTTTTTACGAAATCGTCTAATTCGGACTTTTTACGAAACCATCAATTCATGCTTGACAGAAAAAGACTGTTAAGACATACTCCCACCCAAAAGTAATATCCTATAGTGCTTGCTGGCATTGTGGGGGAATCTGAAAATCAATTGAAACAGAATCAAATAAAGAAGTGAGAAACTGCCTCAATGGAAAAACCCCTTGGATTTAAAAAACTGATGCATGATATTCGTTACCGCAGACACAGGTTCAGACAGCTGCTTGGTATAGCGGTTGCTATTCTATTTACATTGACCGGGAAACCGGTACCTGTTCTGTTTCAGGCCGGTGCTGTTATTGCCTTGATCGGTGTTTCCATACGATTATGGGCGTCTGGTCATATCAAGAAAGACAAGGCACTCGCTGTGAACGGTCCTTATGCTTATGTCCGGCATCCGCTGTATGTGGGCAATATCGCAGGGGGATTCGGTTTAGCGCTTGCCGCGGGGCAATGGTGGTGGACTATACCGGTGTTTATTGTATTTCTTCTTCTTTTTTATCCTCCTGCCATTCAAAAGGAAGATAAAAAACTTCACAGGCTGTTTAAGGAGGATTGGGAAGAATGGCGTAAGAATACCCGGGCTTTAATACCGAATTTCAGGCCTTCTAAAGAGAATCGGTCCGGTAAATGGTCATTTATCCAAAGCCTGCGTCAAAACTGGGAGCCTGTAATCGCACTTTTCGTGATTATGTGTCTTTATTGGCTGTTTTTGAAACTCTAATTTACGGGTCTGGACGGCTGACATTCGAATTCTTAACCCATATCAAACACATGGCATTATTTAACGAAACGGACGGTTTCAAAGAGGATAAGCTGGTCCAGTGGATCCGGGAAAGCATCAGGACCCGGTCCAATATACACAGTCATGGGTACCAGGGCCATACCTATTTATATAAGAATCACGGCCGCTCTTTGATTATCAAAGCACCTCTGGGTTGGGGGCCCATCAAACTCGTCCGCAGACTGATGTTGTATAATGAATACCGTGTATATCGACGTCTTTCGGGTATCAAGGGAATTCCAGCCTGCTATGGGTTTCTTAACGGCCGATTTCTCATACTTGAATTTATTGATGGGGTTCCGATACGGGACGCGCGGATTTCAGACCGTCAAATATTTTTTGATCATTTATTCGAACTTATCAAATCCCTGCATAAAGCCGGTGTGGCCCACAGTGATCTCAAAAAAAAGGACAACCTCCTGGTCATTGAGAATCGACTTCCCTGCGTCATCGACTTTGGGACAGCAGTTGTAAAAAAGTCCCGGTTCGCGCCATTAAATACATTTCTCTATATTATTGCTAAACAGTTTGATTATAATGCATGGATTAAACTCAAGTATGGAAGAAAAGTGAATAATCTCAGTGATCAGGACAGGAAATACTATAATCGAACGATCATTGAAAAATCCGCCCATAAGATTAAGAAGGTTTACCGGGAGATGAAAAAGCGGGTTATTAAGCACAAGTCTTGATGGGTTGGGGCCGTGTGGGGAAGCACTAAAAAAGTTAAAGTTGACGGTTTCGTAAAAAGTCCAACTTCTGCGTTGTGCTGCATTTTGCATTGATTCAACTCCCCTGTTAAATAAAAAGACAGATTTAACAGGGCGGGTCCGATAAGTACGCTTCATCATTACAAAAATTGCACGTCTTGAATTTGAACTCTTTACGAAACCGTCACATTCGGACTTTTTACGAGACCATCAATAATTGTTTTCCGTGTGTTTCGTGGGTTTTAATAAAATTCTCCGTCTTTGAATTAATTCGGAATTCGGTATCGCTTTCGTCTTTTTAGTTTATTGGGCAGACACACAGGTGGAGGCTTCGCAGGGCTATGCACGCACAAGCCTGTTCCTGTGGTTTGATAACGATAAATCTATCGTATTTTCTAAAAAATTCCCATATATCTATTTCGGTAATATCACGATATCCACCCGTCGGTTCAAACGTTTGTTTGCTTTGGAATTGTTGGGCACCAGGGGATGATATTCTCCAAGACCCACTGCTGATAATCTCCGGGGATCCAGGCCGGTTCCATCAGCAAAAAACCTTAAAACGGCCAAAGCGCGGGCGGATGAAAGCTCCCAGTTGGACGGGAAGACTTTAGTATTAATCGGCACATCATCGGTATGCCCCTCGATCTGAATACTATTGTCAGGAAAATCACTGAGGGCTTTTGCGATCTTACTCAACGATTTTTTAACACTTTGTTTCAGATATGCCGTACCCGAATCAAATAGAATACTGTTGTCGATATTGATAATGGTTTTGGTTTTATACCGTTTGAGTGTTATCTCACCTTTTTCGATCTCTTCTTTAAGCTGTTTTTCGATCTGGTCTGCCTGATCAGCCAGGGCATTGAGGGATTTTTCCTGTTCCGAGGTCAGGGCTTCAAGGGTCTCGAGTTGCTCTTTCAAATCTTCAACCATAATCTTGTTGGACTGCTTTTCCCGGTCAAATTCATTGTTCAGAGATTCAATTTTATTCCTGTGGTCTTCTTTAAGTGTATCGATGGTTTCGTTTTTTTCCGTAATATTCTGATCGTATTTTTTCTGTAATTCACTGATCTGCGCCAATAATTTTTTTGTCTCTTCGGAGGATTGTTCTTTAAGTACCTCTAAGCTTTCTGTCAATTCTTCCTGTCTTGAGGCAGCCACATTTTTGTCATCATCGGATTTTGCCTGAAGATCTTTTAATTCCTGATCCAGGTTTGAAATTTTGTTTTTTTGTTCGGATATTTTCTTTTCATTTTTGGCGCGTGATTTTTCAAACTTTTTTTCAATATCATGTTTCTCAATATCAACAGCTGTTAATTCGTTTAATAAATTTGTATAACTCCTCTTTGTAACCACACAGCCTGATATGAAAGAAAATACAACAATACAAATTGCGAGTAGCTTGATTATTTTCATGCTTCTTCTCCTTTAACGTATTAATCAGTCAAATTTGAAACCACTCATATAACATATCTCAAAAAACCCATCTTAGGCTCGATGGTTTGTGTCTTGTCCTCAAACCTAATCTTTATTTTGAGAAGGATTATGGTTTTTTTACAGCTTCTTCATAATAAAAGTATTCAAATAGAGCATGGTAAGTCAATAAACATTTTCTTTTATTTGGTGTTCAAATCAAATTTAAAGTGATTTCAGTAGTTTATAAACTTAAATGAAAGCTAATTGTTTGGGACCATGTTGAACACTATTATACCGTGTGGATTCCTTCTGGATTCCGGTTTTCACAGGAATGACAACACTTCAACTCACATTTTAGTGCTTATGCCATTTCTTATGGTTAGGAACATTCAGCAATTCTCGGTGAATGATCCATAAATAAGCAAACTCAATCCGTAACGTCATTCCCGTGGAAACGGGAATCCAGTAATAGCAGGTAATCTCCTGGATAGCGCTATAGCTTCACTGTTTTCTATGTTCACCGAGAATTGCTGATGAACATTAAGCGCTGTTGACAGGATTAAGAGGATATTTTATTATCTATTCATCTAATATTTATTGCCGCAGTGAATCTGAAATCCAGGCAAAAAGGGTTCCATGGAAAACTATGCACTTTTTACCGATGTAAGTCTGGATCCAAAATTAAAAATGGGTGTAGGTGCCTACTTCTTTACAGGGATTTCATTTTTAAATACCTCTGTTCAGCTCATTGAAAGAGTAGAGGTGGCAGGGCAGCTTATTAAACGGCGGTTTATGGATACATCTTCAACAAAACTTGAAGTCCAAACTGTGATATGGGCTCTTGAAAACTGTAGGAGTATATTAAGTTCATCTGAAAATAAGCTTTATGTATACACAGATTCTCAATGTGTTACAGGTCTTCCCGAAAGAAGATCCGGGTTGGAAGGCAATAAATTTTTAAGTAAGCGGACAAATCATCCGTTAAAAAACGCTTCACTCTATCGACAATTTTATCAGCTTTACGATGAACTGGATTTTGAAGTAATAAAAGTGGCAGGACACCTTCCTTTTTCTTCCCAGGATACGGTTCATCGCATTTTTTCGTATGTGGACAGGGACGTGAGAAAAGAACTAAAATTCTGGATGAGTGAAATAAACATTAGTGATAAACCAGGGAGATAATTGGGTTTGAAATTCTTTATTCTACCCGGTATGGGTGCCGATTCTTCAATGTATGGATCGGAATATCAAAAGATTGAAAATATGGTTTTTGTAGACTGGCCGGTTTATAAAAAAGAACGTTCCATTAAACAAGTGGCTGAGAGGGTGGTTGATTTATACCAGATCAAAGATGGTGATATTGCCGGTGGTTCATCTCTTGGTGGAATTGTGGCTGCTGAAATTTCGAAATTTATAAAACTCAAAAAACTGTTTCTTATCGGCAGTTCCCTTTATGCAGAAGATCTTAATCCTAAAATGAAATGGCTGAGCAGATATGCGGGAACACCGCCGGTAAAAAGTCTTCAGGTTGTCACAGGTGTTGTATCACTATTTATGAATGAAAGAAATCGGACCCTGATCGATATGTTCCGAAGAACAGACGCTATGTTTATTAAGGCGATGATAAAAGCGCTAAATGTGTGGGGCGGCTGCCCAAACCCGGAATGTGATGTTTACAGCATTCATGGCGGGAAAGACAGGGTGATATCACCGGATTCAAATTCAATCATCCTTGATGATGCCGGTCATACAATCGTCATGACCCATGGGAAACAGGTGGTGGACTTTATATTAAGTCATATGGATTAAAATCAGTCAAAGATCACCAAAACTTAAGCTATTAGCAAGAAAACTTCGGAACAATAGTACACTATCTGAAGTATTGCTTTGGCAGCAATTAAAGAATCGACAGATAAAAGGATATAAATTTTTAAGACAAAAACCGATCGATTCATATATTGTAGACTTCTTTTGTAGAGGTTTAATGTTGGTTATTGAAATTGATGGAGTAACTCATAATTATAAGATCGACGCTGATAGAGAAAGGCAGAATCGACTGGAATCTCTGGGAGTGAGGATGTTAAGATTATTAGATGTTGATGTAAAAAGAAATATGGATGGCGTACTGAAAATGATTAATAAATATGTTGAGGAGCTGGAAAGGGAACACCCCCCTGGCCCCCCTCAAGGGGGGAATTACTAGAGAGTGATCTCCTCTATGGGGTAATTATTAGAGTGCAATTCCCTTATGGGGAACTAATTATTGACGGTCTCGTAAAAAGTCCAACTTCTGTATTGTGCTGCATTTTGCAATAATTCAACGCCCCGGTTAAATAAAAAATACAGATTTAACAGGGCAGGTCCGATAAGTACGCTTCATCATTACAAAATTTGCACGCCTTGAAATTGAACTCTTTATGAAACCGTCTAATTCGGACTTTTTACGAGATTATCAATTATTAACCTGACAATTAAATACGTCATTCCGGCTACCGGATCAAGTTCGGCACAGGCTCCGTGTAGTGGAGAGCCGGAATCCAGGAAATCGCCTGATAGTACTGGGTTTCCGTTTTCGCAGGGACCGTCTGAAATATGGAAGTATGTTCATCTATTTAATTGCCGGGTTAATATGTGTACAATTTACCGATGATGGAACGAGAACGTAATCCCCCCTTGAGGGGGCCAGGGGGGTGTTATATTTAATCAACTCCCCTTGTAGATTTTTTCAGTGAACCTCATTATTAACTATATCGATAGTTGCCAAATGACAACAAAACCCAAAAGAAATATACATCCCAAAATTAAAATACTTACTCAAAAAACATTCAAGCAGGGTGTGGAGTATCTATGCGATACGGATCCCGACCTTGGGAATATCGTATCAGAGATTGGTCCACCGATTATGAAGATACATCAGTCCGGTTTTCCTGCTTTGATTCGAATTATTTTAGAGCAGCAGGTATCATTAGCTTCTGCCAGGGCTGCTTATCATCGGCTGCTTGAAAAAGTTGACAGGTTGACACCGTCCGCTTTTCTTAAACTCGATGATGTCTCTTTAAAGGCTATCGGTTTCAGCCGGCAGAAAACGACTTATGGCAGAAACCTGGCACATGCTACTCTAAAAAAGCAAATCATCTTTGCTGCATTTAAATCAATGGATGACATGAGTATACGAACCGAACTTGTTAAAATTAAAGGCATTGGTGTGTGGACCGCTGATATATTTCTTCTGGCCTCGCTTCGAAGGCGGGATATATGGCCGAGCCTGGATTTGGCTATAGCTGTGGCAGTTCAAAGAGTTAAGAAACTGAATTCCAGACCAACACCAACGGAACTTGATGATATTGGTATGTTTTGGAAGCCGTGGAGAGCGGTCGCTGCGCGTATTTTATGGC
>JAUVGT010000267.1 GCA_030593645.1 Deltaproteobacteria bacterium | reverse complement strand
AAGAGAACTTGGTTTTGTTTTCCATATGCATAATATATCATGGGAAAAACATTATAAACGCCTGATCGAATTCAAAAATGATCTGGGACATTGCAATGTTCCGGAACAGTGGACCAATTATGGAGGCCTGGGAGGATGGGTTCACTCTCAGCGTACCCGGTGGAAACGAGGCAAACTCGAAACCGAACGGATAGAACGGCTTGAAAAGGCCGGATTCGTGTGGGAAAGACATAATGAAGCATGGGAACAAAAATTTGAAAAACTGATTGAATTCAAAAATAAGGAGGGTCACTGTGATGTTCCTCCGGGATGGACCGAATTCCCAAAACTGGCTGAATGGACCTATCAGCAGCGTAAGCATAAAAAAAATGGTAAAATGCCGTCCGAACGCATAAAACGTATGGAAGACCTCGGGTTCAAGTGGACCCTGAAAAAATAAGAATCCCTTTGTTTTATATTGGAAACGATTATAATGGATAGTTTCGCTGAAACAGATTTTGAATCGGTTCTAAAACATCGTGGATGGGATAAAAATTTTTATATAAAACTTTTAGAAGAATTTGTTGTAAGATATGCATCCATCACGCAGGATATTAAAAATTCCCTGAACAGCGGCGATATTACAGCGGCCAGAGTTTTAACACACACATTGAAAGGAGTCGCCGGGAACCTGTCCATCAACCTGATTTTCAAAACAACTCAAAAGTTAGAAGAGGAAATAAACAAAGAAAACAGGAATAATTACGATGATTTTCTAAATATTATTCGAAAATCAATTGACCAGACTGCCACGTACGTACAGCAGCTATCAAAAAATAATACCGCCCCCTCATCTGTTTCTGACTCGTCATTAAAAAATGCGGGCCCATACCTAAAAAAGCTTGCAAAACTTCTACGGGATGGCAATCTCGAGGCTACCGACTACTTTGACACCATAAAACCTCTTATCACCAACAATCGATTTAAGGAAGAGCTGGAAAAACTTGAATACTGCATCAACAGTCTTGATTTTGAACCTGCCATGGAAGAGCTTTCCAAGATAGCTGATGAATGTAATATCTCCCTGAAAGGACGTACGGATGAATAAAGGCAGACAGCAGACAATCCTGATTGTCGATGATGAACCTGCAAACATTAAAATATTAGGTGAAAATCTAAAATCAAGATATAAAATTCTTATAGCGACAAGCGGTTCAAAGGCAATCGAGATTAGCGGCTCTTCGAATCCGCCGGATCTGATTCTTCTGGATATTGTTATGCCGGAAATGAATGGATACGAAGTATGCCGCCGATTAAAAACAGATGATAAGACAAGAAAAATTCCAATTATTTTTTTAACCGCAATGGCCAGTGAAAAGGATGAAACAAGCGGTCTTGAACTGGGCGCAGTCGATTATATTATCAAACCATTTAGCCTGCCGATCACCAAAGCAAGGGTAAAGACACAACTTGAATTAAAATATCATCGTGATTTACTTGAAAACCTCTCAACCATTGATGGTCTCACTGGTATTCCAAATCGACGGTCCTTTGATGAAAGAATAACCCAGGAATGGAAACGGGCGGTTCGAGAATCAGATATCTTATCCTTAATCATGATGGATATCGATTATTTCAAACCATATAATGATCAATATGGGCACATAGAGGGTGACGATTGCATAAAGATGGTTAGCCAGTCCCTCTCTTCAATCCCCATGCGCCCTGCCGATTTTGTTTCACGATATGGAGGAGAAGAATTTTCATGCATTCTACCAACCACGGATTATAATGGAGCTGTTTTTCTGGCCGAAAAAATGAGGCGTGCGATTGAAGAACTGAATATTCCTCACATGGCCTCACGTATTGCAGATAAAGTTACAATCAGCCTGGGCGTCTCTACAATATCACCTGTAAATGACCAACCCCACTTAATTCTCGTGGATAGCGCGGATAAATGTCTTTATCAAGCAAAAGAAAGCGGAAGGAACCGCGTGATGAGTATAAATCTAACGAATAGTGGAGGTTAACCCGAATTTCCCACAAACCTTCTATTGCAAGAAATGCGGGCTAAAGGTTTACTTCTGATAATATTTTTCGCTCTTTATTTATGACTTCCGTTTCCAGCTTTCGTACATCCTTTGTTACTTCTTTTACAAAATCAATATCTTTTATTGACCCCAGGTTAATCTTAACATTATATAACGCCCCCAGCACTGCAGTTCTGGCGGTCATGGCACCGACCGCGCCGTCTGTAACCGCATTTTTGTTACCCTTTTTAATTACAATTTCAGCAAGATCCATAACCTTAGAGGCATCCCGGGCCACACTCAATGGAACCATTGCTGCGTTTTTCAATGCATCCTGTATCGCTTTTGATCGATTCATTTTCTCTTCCTCATTATTTTTTGGAAGTCTGAAAGCGGCTAAGACATCATTAAACGCATCGGAATCCCTGTCAACATCCTTAACCAATTTATCACGAAGTCTCGATGACTCTGCAGCGATTTTTTTCATTTCAGGTTCCACATTCTCAAAACCCTTTTTTCCTATCGTCAGATTCGCAACCATTTCCGAAAGGGCGGCCGCGATTGAAGCCGATAAAGCGGCAATACTTCCGCCGCCGGGCACAGGGGAGCTAGAAGCGGTTTTATTCAGCAAATCCTTAACGCTTAAATCTGATAACATCATTCTTCCTTTCAACGGTTTCTTTTCCGGGTTAACTTAGGACTCGCGCAAAAATAACTTTACATTTTATGTATCCCGAATTCAGGCCATCTTTGTCCGATCATCGACTCCAAAAACCTCGGAATAGCTTGCTATGCCTGCGGTTTTGCAGTCTCAGATCGAACAAATCTAACTCAACTCCGAGCACCTAAAATGTAAACTTATTTTTGCGCGAACCCTTATCATATACTAATACTCCGCTTTTTATCACCTTCTCTACACAACTGACTGCCGCATGGTATGGTATGTACTTATATGATGGATATTCAAGTATTATCACATCGCCCTTTTTTCCCGGATCAAGGCTTCCCACTGTGTCTGCGCGGTCAACGGCAGCTGCACCGTTGATTGTTAAAGCAGTCACAGCCTCTTCAGGTGAAATATTCATGTATAGTGCAGCCAAACTGAAAATCAGGGGTATGGACTCGGAAAAACAACTGCCGGGATTTAAATCCGTTGCAAGCGCTACCGCACAGCCATGATCAATCATATACCTGCCTCTCGCATAGGGCTCCTTCAGACAAAATGCAGTGCCGGGAAGGAGGGTCGCGACGACATTACTTCGGGCCATCGCCTCTAATCCGATGTCAGATGCCTGCAAAAGATGGTCCGCTGAGAATGCTTCGAGCTCCGCGGCCAGTTCCGCTCCTCCAAGCTGGACAATTTCATCGGCATGCAGCTTTAATTTAAGCCCTGATTCTTTTGCTTTTGAAAGAAAGCGCCTTGATTGATCCACTGAAAAGACATTCTTTTCGCAGAAAATATCACAAAACTCTGCCAATCCACGTGCAGTTACTTCCGGAATTACATTTTCGATCATGTAATCGATATATTGATCTTCCCTGCCCTTATATTCTTCCGGTACTGCGTGAGCTCCCAAATACGTTGGAACAACATCAATGGGATGAGAATCTGCAAGTATCTGCATGACTTCAAGCTGTTTAATTTCAGTTTCAAGATCAAGCCCGTAACCGCTTTTCCCCTCCACGGTTGTTACGCCAAAACTGAGCATTGAATCAAGCCTTTTTCCCCCCGCGACAATCAATTCTTCTTTTAACGCTCTCCGGGTCGAACGGACTGTATTGGCGATACCGCCCCCCCGCTCCATAATGTCCATATAACTGTCACCGCGAAGCCTCCAGGAAAATTCTTCCGCCCTGTAGCCTCCAAAAACAAAATGCGTATGAGAATCAACAAAACCCGGAAGCACTGCTTTTCCAGAAGCATTTATTACTTCATACCCTGTAATATCCATTCCATCAACCAGTTCTCCGCTTCTCCCCACGGCTTTTATCATTCCATCTTCAATGACCACAGCACCGTCTTTGATGATGCAAAGATCAGACATATTTTGACCAACCTTTGCTTTATTCCCGCTGCATGTAACCAGCTGAGCGGCATTTTTGACTACAATGTTCCGGTCCATCAGATCTCTCCCGCGTTTTATTCCATGATTCTCGCTTCAAGCACCTGTTTCATGGTGAAATCCTCCACTCCCAGGTAATATACAGCTGTATCAATTAACGCTTCCATTGGAACCAAACCTATGATTTCACTACCCACAATGTTTACACCATACCTGGCCGCTTCAATCCGAATAAGTTCAAACACTCTGTAAAGGGCCGTTTTTTTATAATCTGTCAGATTCATAGAAACCTGCACAATACCCCGGTCTTTCAGTTCAACACCCATTCCCTTGCAATACCTGAGACCGCCACTGATGTGACGGACCTTTTTTGCTTTACTGTCGGCAATATCAAGTCTATCTGTGCTAAGGTTGACATTATAAGCCACAAGGGGCATCCGTGCCCCTACAGCTGTAATGCCAGCCGTCGGATGGACAGCCGTAGGCCCAAAATCAGGTTCCCACCCTGGGGTTTTCAGTTTCTCAGCCATCCCCTCAAACTGACCTTTTCTAACATTAGCCAAATTTTTTCGTTCAGGATTTGAGGCTGATTCTTCATAAAGAAAAACCGGCAGGTCATAGCTTTCAGCCACCTGCCGCGCGACCTGCTTTGAAACCTCAATGGCTTCATCCATCGTCACGTTTCTGATCGGAATAAACGGAACCACATCGGTTGCCCCCATCCGGGGATGCTGGCCCCTATGTTCTGTCATATCTATATTGTCTACCGCAGCTCCAATGGCCTCAACAACTGCATCTTTCAAGGCATCCGGCTCACCGACAACGGTGACAACCATGCGATTGTGATCTTCGTCATTTTGATAATCCAGAAGTTTCACAGCGTCTTTTCCGCGAAAAGAATTGACAATATTTTCCATCTTATCTTTATTTCTGCCTTCACTGAAATTCGAAACACATTCCAATATTTTGCTCATACCCGTCATGTCTTACTCCTTTTTTTTAACTCTTCTTTCACAAGATCATTTATCATGTTTTCATCCGGAATAAATGGAAGTGTAATATGATCAGTATCACTTCTTTTCTCATTATAAATTATACTTGTTTCAATGGAATGATTATTTCTTGCCCATGCCCGTCTTGCCACACCACCCATAACATCCCATGGTATTGCTGACTTAATCACAGAATCAATTCTTTCACTTCCGTCCAGAACAAGGCCAAACCCTCCGTTTACCGCGTTCCCAATGCCAACGCCACCGCCATTATGCAGGGCGACAAGGCTCATTCCTCTCGCGGCATTACCCGCAAAGCATTGTGTAGCCATATCCGCCATGATATTACTTCCGTCTTTGATATTCGCGGTTTCTCTGAAAGGCGAATCTGTTCCGCCTGTATCATGGTGATCCCGGCCCAGCATGATTGGACCGACTTCATTGTTCCTGACCATTTCATTGAATTTTAAAGCAATATTCATTCTTCCCATGGCGTCCTGATACAGAATTCTGGCCTGTGTTCCCACAACCAGCCTGTTTTTATTCGCATCGCGTATCCAGATATAGTTGTCCCTGTCCTGGAACCTCCTCTCAGGATCAATGCACGACATTGCCGCTTTATCCGTTTTAAGCAGATCTTCTTCTTTACCGCTCAAACAAACCCATCGGAACGGACCATATCCATAGTCAAAAAGCAATGGGCCCATAATATCCTCCACATAAGAAGGAAAAATAAATCCATCAAGTGAATCGATTCCATTTTTACAAATCTCTTTAACACCCGCGTCATATATAGCCTTTAAAAAACTATTACCGTAATCGAAAAAGTATACACCCCGGTCAACAAGTGTTTTGATCAACTCATAATGATGTTTCAAAGAAGCATTAACGAGCTGAACAAATTTCTCATGGTCGGTTTTTATCATCTCTGTTCTCTCTTCAAATGTCAATCCCTGCGGACAATATCCCCCATCATATACCACATGACAGGAAGTCTGATCCGAAAGAAGATCGATTTGAATATTATGATCCACAGCGTATTCAAGAAGGTCAACCACATTACCTGAAAATGCAATGGCAATCCCTTCTTGCTTTTCCTTGCATTTGTTTGCCATGCTGAATGCTTCTGCCGGATCATCAACGATGGTATTCACCCATCCCTGATCATATCTTGTTTTGATTCTCGAATAATCAACTTCCGCGATAATACAAACGCCATTCGCGATTTCAACCGCCTTCCCCTGGGCACCGCTCATGCCGCCGAGGCCGGATGTCACAAAGAGGTGTCCTTTCATATCTTTTTGTTCCGGCAAATCATATTTTAAACGAATGGCGTTTAAAACTGTATTGTATGTACCATGGACAATGCCCTGCGGTCCGATATACATCCATCCCCCTGCCGTCATCTGACCGTAATTGGCTACTCCCAGAGCCATCGCCCGATGCCAGTCTTCCTGATTGTCAAAAAGTCCAACCATCAGAGCATTGGTAATAATCACGCGGGGTGCAGCCGGAGATGATTTGAACAGACCCACAGGATGTCCCGATTCTAAAACAAGTGTCTGCTCCTCTGTTAAAGCCTCAAGATACTGTCTGATCAATTGATACTGCATCCAATTCTGACACACCTGCCCGGTCTCACCGTAAGTAACAAGTTCATAGGGATAAAGCGCAATATCAAAATCAAGATTATTGTCGATCATAACCTGAAACGCCTTCCCTTCAATACAGTTGCCTTTGTATTCATCTATTGACTTACCGTGCATTCCACATGCCGGCCTGAATCTGTAACCGTAAATTCTGCCCCGTGTTAACAGCTCCTCAAGGAATTCAGGCGCGAGCTCTTCATGCCAGGCTTCAGGAAGGTATCGCAAGGCATTTTTTAAAGCCAGTCTGGTCTCCGGTTCTGTAAGAGTAAAATTCCGCTTGGGCGCTCTCCGGACTCCTTCAACAAA
>JAUVGT010000170.1 GCA_030593645.1 Deltaproteobacteria bacterium | reverse complement strand
TTTAACCTTATCGAGCAGATACTTCATTTCATGAATTTCCAGATCGGTGGCGTTTGAAGGAGCTGCCCTTCTCAGGTCACGATCGCTGACAATTCCCACCAGCTCGCCCTTTTGCATAACCATTAACCTGCCAATGTTTAGACTGTTCACCAAGCTAATGGCCTCCATCAGTGATTCGTTAACATCAATGCTGACAATCCCCTTGTTCATCAATTCGTTTACCAACATTTTAATACCTCCTTTTAATTAATGTTTTTTGCATATCAAGGTCGGTATTGTTTCAATAAACTATCTTATTTACCACGCTTGCTTTCTCCACCAAGGCTCAAGGTAACTTCATGTGCAATGTCCTTGATAATTTCTCCCACTTTTGTAAAATTT
Organism: Deltaproteobacteria bacterium; assembly: GCA_030593645.1. Lineage (GTDB taxonomy): Bacteria > Desulfobacterota > Desulfobacteria > Desulfobacterales > JAUVGT01 > JAUVGT01. The sequence continues at coordinate 9,627 of JAUVGT010000170.1, read as the reverse complement.
TCAAAATCCATCCTGAATGCCGGAGCTGCTACACCTATCCCGCCAGCCAACTTGCCGGTGTGGTCAAAAACCGGGTCATGTTGATTGGTGTAATTTTATAAAACGTTTATCACCGGTCGCTTGGAAACATATTAATTTGATTGGAAAATATGAGTTTTGTGAAAACCAGAATAGCGTTAATTTACAGGATGTTATAGAAAATGTGATGATGAATTTCAAAATCAATTTTGTTAATTACTTTCAATTATAACAACAGGTTAAATATGCCAATCGGAAATTTCGCGGCTTTGGACAAAAAAACTCCTATATGATTCCATAGTTTTGTTCGCTGTGGGATATTTCATGCAACGCGGATTTTATCTTTTTTTTCATTTCCCGGCCCAAAATCTCTGTTTTTGCATCCGTTCCGCCCTGAATTGAATTTAAAAATCCATTGCACATCTTCTTTTCACGGCTGTTCCACTCCGATGTGAATCCTTGTTTGGCCGTTTCCTTATCACGATCATTTCCAATCGGGTTGTCCCGGCGGCCATGTGCCCAGTTGATGATCTGTGAATAAAATATCAAAGCACGGTCAATCAGGATATATAAAAACTGTACATTTTCATTGGGGCCGATTCTGAGCTGATTACCCCCGAGATCAAGTTTCCCAACCTTTGCTTTTGACAGTTTTTTCCCGCCACCCAATGCCGCCCATCCTGCCGCGGCAGTTCCACCGATTGCAGAAAAGATACCGAATGTGAGCCCGGCCGCCGCCGTGTCAATTGCCGCGCCTATGGTACCGCCGGTGATACCTGCCGCAATAATCAGCTGCGCGGGTTTCAATCCCAGGAAATGCCAGGTTTTTGTGTTGAAAAGATCTTCATAAAGAATTGATTGAGCCGGGAGATTAACATTAAAGATATTATGCTTATAGAGTTTTCTGATTTTTTCATGTGATGCTGATTCAATCTTTTTTACTGTCTGTCTGTATTTTTCCCAGAGCTTTTTATAAATTTTTTTTTCATCTGACTTATCGTTGTAATTTTCTACAAGTGAATACCCAAGACAATCCAAAAGCAGTTGATATACAATTTCGACCGCAAGACTGTTGCGGTATTCCCAGTCTTCTTTGAAGGCTGAAATCACTTTTTCAATGGCAGGTTCCCAATCCTGGTCTATACTTTTAAGGCTTTCCAGAAGGTTTATTCTTTCAGCATAGGTGGCCTTATGAGCGTTGAAAACACGAATGGAGTTAAAATGTTTTCGAAATTCATTTTTCCAATGTTCAAGATATCTGCCTTCACTATCTTTACAATTGATGATCGCCATTCTGGGACGGCCGGTTAGACGGAGGATTTCCATTTCAGCCTGATCAACCTTCCGTAAAGGCCTTGATCCGTCAATCACGTATATGATACCGGCTCCCTGAATTATGGGCGAAAATAACTCGCATTCACCCCTGAACCCGGGATCATCTTTATGATTTCTGCAGAAATCCTTTAAAATATCCCTGTCGCTGCCGGTAAAACCTTTCATCCACATTAATGTCTTTCGGGGATTCTGGAAACCGGGCGTATCTGTAAAGCAGATAATTTCCCTGCCGTCGATTAAAACAGGAAACCTCCTGCATTCGGTGGTCTCACCGGGTGTTGGACTGATTCGGACACGATCATCTTCAGATAATGTTGATACTACTGAAGATTTACCTTCATTCGGGTGTCCGACAATGGCAAATTCAGGAATTTTATGATCCATCCTGCACCAGCCTTTCGAGAACCAGATAAGGATCTCCAATGGCGTTTAATTTTTTTTTCCAGGTATTCCAGTCTTCATTTTTTACCGGCGTAAAAATGGTATTCTGATCAGGTTTTCCGATCAATCCCACTTCAATGATCGTTTTTTCATCGAAGATCTTACGTATTTTTTTAATAAACCCTAATATTTCGAGGATAGGCGGCATCCACGCTTCCTGCAGGATAAACAACCCGGGCGGATTATTTTTCCGCTTTTCCCCGATGAGATCTTTCAGTACGTCCCGATCAATTCCGTAGTCCTCTCCAATTTTGATCTTAATATGAATCCTGTTTCCCGTTGTTTGACTGATTACACGACTTAATTCATCATTGGAGAATTCATCGTAGATATCATCGGGCACAAGAACGATTAAACCGTTGCCGGGAGTCGGGTTATCTAAGAGACCACTGTTTCCGGATAGCCTGATATGGTCTGAATCCGTCTTCCGTGCTTCAATTGTTAAACCGGCGGTATTGATGATTGGGGTATTCAGTCTGCGCAACAGCTGGTCACATGAACCATAATCGAAATTCTGTCTGAGAATGGCGTTTTTCCCCGCTCCAATACCGATAATCAGAAATATGACTCTTGGTAACAGGCCATAAAAAAGAACCGAAAAACATAAAAAAGGCCACCAGGCCACCATATCCTGAGTGGCAAGATGGGTGATACCGTTCTTCAGCACGATACGGCTGCCTTCAATCTGGAGCAGAGAAGGATGAGCAGTTTCCGGGGGGATGAACCAGGACCAGGGAATCGCAGCGATTTTAACGAGTCTGTAAACAGCTTCATGGCTGAACTGGATTGTGGATTGCCACCCAAAGGCGATATCTGTCCCGATAACCCTTAGAAGTGTGGCAGATAGGATGCCGAGATTAAAACCAATACCGAAAACCTGGACAACGGTAAAAACAGGCCAGTAAAATAATGATCCATATACCTGTTTCTTCCCGCTGATGATTCCTGCAATTTCCCGTAAACTGTCAGATTGGGAGGCGGGAAGATTTTTCACTGTTCCGGTTTTTAACTTTAGCAATAAAAAATCAAGCAGCCTCTTCACCAATGTAAACGCGATCGAAGTGTGCGGGTACGGACGTCTGATGAATTGTATGATGGAAAACCCGATAAAAAGAAGTATAAAAAGGATCTGTGTCAGAATAAAGACTCCGAAGTAGGCGGAAACATTCAAAGGCCTGGATCCTGAGTAGATTAGAAAAGAGAATGCCATTCCGGCTCCTGTCAATCCTCCTATAACAGCAAAACTCCATAATAAAATACGATACATTTCCCCGAAAGAATCCCCCGGAAAGATTTTATCGGGACCGGATAATTTTTCCTCCTCTGTTTTTCGATATTCAAGCCAGGATTTAATAATGTTTTTTTGGGATAGTGTCTTTCCTTCCGATTCCATTGGTTTGATATGATCTAAAAAAAACTCCCGATCTTTATGGAAAGTTTCTGCCAATTTTGACTCATCGGTATTCTTTTCATCCCTGTGTAAAAAATATTCCAGATCCACAAAGTCTTTTAATTGCCACTTTGTTTTCATATGGGATTATTCCATTCTGAGTGTGTTGCCAAATGTCCAGTCTTTACGAATATTGAAAGTTAATTCATAAAGTTTATATATATGATGTGGTTTACATTGGCAAGTGGGAACGAGCAAAAACATCTGGCGGATTATTTCGGAAAATCAGAATTATAATACTGCTATTTATATTATTCATTGCAGGAATGAATACATAGACGAGTCATATAAGAATGACTGATTGGGACAAAGCTTTATGGGTGGTAATATACCCGATTAACGGTGATAATAGTAATGTCACATCTGAATACATTGATATTCTGGATGTTGAGACATTTGAACCAATTACATTGTTTTTTGCTGAAGAAGCAAAAGGGTGGGACTTTTCGATAGATGAAAATGCCCTCAAGTCTGGGTGATACAGTTATCGGCAGGCAGACTGCCATGGAGATAAATTGGATAGAATAATAGTTGAGGGATCGAGGAGTTTTTACACTAAGGCCCTTCCGAGAGAAAACCACTAAAACCGTGGCTTATAGAGGAAAACACCCCGGCCCCTCAATTAAGGGCTCGCGCAAAAATAACTTCACATTTTCAGGGGCGAATCATCCCATTCGGCTGTGTTGCAAAAGCTCGAAATATGCTTGATATTTCTGCGCTTTTGCGCCTTGCCGACTGGGCGCCTCGACCCTTAAAATTTGTGAATTTATTTTTACGCGAACCCTAAGTGATAAGTGAAAAACGATAAGTGATAAGTTGCGGGATTCTATTTGATTATTAGAAAAGATCGAGCGATACGATAACTATTCACTTATCAATAATCACTTTTCACCGGTTCAAGTATTATGATTTACTGTTTAATGTATTATACAGCCACGCGAAAACCGCGCCGATGATAAGACCATCCGCGAATGCCCACAGAAGCCCGATAATGCTGCCCGCCGGAGTTATGGCATACCCGCGGTATAAGCGGGAAAGGAAAACCGGATCACTGCTGATGCCATCGAAGGCGATAATCCACCAGGTTAACGTAAACACCATCATTCCCCATACCATGCCGCAGGTGAGCGCCCAGGATTTAATATTGAGTTTCATTTTTTTACCTCCATTTAATTGATGTTAATAGTAGTTACCTGCAAGATAATAAGGAAGAGGGACACCGTCGACCTATGTTATAAATCCGGACTATTTTTTGAAACCGCTTCTAGTGTCTTTTGAGTGCATGGTCATGCTTTTTTCGATATTCTCTGGGACTTATCCCGGCCATCTTTACAAAAGCGGAATTAAATGTCGATTTTGATTTAAAGCCTGAATCAAATGCAATGGTTAGGATTGAATGGTCTTTATTATTAATGAGCAGTTTTTTGGCTTTTTCAATTCGGTGATTGTTGATAAATGTGGTAAAGTTTTTTCCGATCCGCTCATTCAGAAATTCTGAAAGCTGATGGGTGGTAATGTTCAGTTTTTGAGCCAACTCAGTTAATGTGAGATCCTCATCCATGTATATTTCATCTTCAGTGACCAGGTGATGGAGTTTGAATTCAAGATCCCGAATATTAGTATTTGCCAGGTATGACCGCTTTCTCTTTTCTTTTTCAACAATTTGATGCAGTTGTTTTTGAAAATCCGGATATTTTGAATTGATCAGAAACAGTGCAACAATCATCATTGAAATAAGCAATATGGATAGAGTCATAAAAAATTTGATACCGGTAATACCGGCAGTGATATCCGACAACCAGGCCAGGAACAATCCGCTAAGTAAGAGCATGATTATGATCTGCCGGGGGTCTGCTTTAAAAATGTTTCCTCGAATAAGGTGGTTTGAATAAATTACTTTTACTGACCACAGGATATATACTGATAATGACCCGGAACCGGCACATCCGATGATTTGATTATACTCATTGTAAAAATAGCCGGAGAACCACAAAGCGGTTTTATGGGGTGAGAGATGTAAAGACACTATCGATAGAACAGTAAAAAACATTACTGGAATAAAATGAATCAGAGAACGATAATTAAATATATAATCGGAATTAATGGAATATTGGGTCAATAACAGCATAATGGGACCGATCATGTAATACGCACTGATCGGCAGGAAATTTAATAAATGATATTCACCAATAGTACCGACAGCGAATAATACATAATGAACCTGAAAAAATGACAGATCCAGAAACAGACCAAAAAAAAGCCAGTTTTTTATCGATCTGTGATTTGAAATCATCTGTCCGATTGCCATTAAGGCAGATAATAAAAAACCGTGAAGCGTAATAATAATGATTACCAGTTCGAATTTTATGATGCCGGTTCCCATGGCATGACTATAAAGGAATACTGATATGATGTCAAAAAGTATACTGATAAACCGGAAACCACTTCTGATATTGTCGTATCTACCTGGATATGATAGAGTTAAAAATTTGGTAACCAGGCAAATTTACTACAATAGCAGAAATATTGAAAAATACTCATTTTCTGCCCGTATCAGGGGGAAGGAAAACTTATGAAATCAGGTAAGAGATATGTTTTTTATGTAAATGTTGTGTTCATGGTTTTTTCTTTTTTTATGTTATCATTAATAAATGTTTCTCAAACCGGCGCACAGACCGGCACGGATAAATCATCCATCATTTTGATCTTTGACGCTTCAGGCAGTATGTGGGGAAAAGTCAAAGGTAAATCAAAAATAGAAATTGCCAAGGAGGCATTGGCGGGGGTGATTAAGAATATTCCCCAAAATACAGACGTGGGTTTGATTGTATATGGTCACAGAAGGAAAGGTGACTGTAAAGATGTGGAGCAGATGATTTCCCTTGGTCCACTGGACAGGAATGTACTGTCTTCAAAAATTCAGGGGCTTTATCCAAAAGGTCGAACCCCCATCAGTCTTTCGATTAAGACTGCCGCTGAGGCCCTGAGAACGGTGGAATATGAAACGACTATCCTTTTAGTCAGTGACGGGAAAGAGACATGTGAAGGGGACCCATGCAAAATTACAGGTGAGCTTAAAAAGGCGGGTATTAAGTTTGTCATGCATGTTGTGGGATTCGATGTGTCAGAAGAGGAACGTGTTCAGCTGCAGTGCATTGCCGACGCGGGAGGCGGAAAATACTATACAGCCCGTAATCTGGATCAGTTTAAAATGGCGGTCGGAAATGTAACGAAACCGGTCAAAAAGGAAAAAACGCCTGCCTCAGGCGAGGGAAAAGTCTGGTTTGAAGAAAAAAAACCGGTGGTATTTGTGCCCGCCGGAACTTTCAAGGTCTATTTTGAAGCCGCGGAAACGTTTCATAAAAATGCCTGGCTGGGAATCGTACCGTCTGATATCCCGCATGGCAAGGAAAGTGCTAATGATCAGCATAATCTGGCATATGACTGGATTAATAAAAGAACCAAGGGAACTTCCGAGTTAACCGCTCCGTCAAAAGAGGGAAAATATGATGTCCGGCTGCATGATTCAGATGATAACGGCCGGGAAGTGGCACATGTAAGCTTTGAAGTTAAAAAACAGCCCGGTGAAATCACATTGGAAAAGACTGATTTCATCACTGCTGAAACCATTAAGTTCAGCTTTAAAGCACCTCCCGGAACATCGCCTAAAGCCTGGGTGGGAACCATTCCTTCCGACATTCCACACGGGAATGAAAATACCAACGATAAACATGATGTCAATTATGTCTATCTCAGGGGACAGCAGAGTGGTACACTGACCATCCCCGCCCCGAGTACACCCGGTAGATGGGATCTAAGAATGAACGATACCGATGCCAATGGTAATGAGATCGCCTATACTTCCTTTATTGTTGAAAAAGCAATCGGAGAGGTATGGCTTGATAAAGATAAGTACAAAAGCGGTGAGATCATTAAATTTCACTTTAACGCCCCACCGGGCCTTTCAAAAAAAGCCTGGATCGGCATTGTTCCGTCCAACATCTCCCATGGCAGCGAAACTGAAAACGATAGGCACGATGTCAATTATGTCTATATGAATGGCCGTGAAAGTGGAACACTCACGATGCCGGCTCCAGGCAAAGAAGGCAGCTGGGATCTGAGAATGCACGATACCGATCAAAACGGTAATGAAATCGCGTATGTTTCATTTACGGTTGAAATTGCCGGGGGAAATGTAAATGTAAAAACGGAAAAACCAGAATACATGACCGGTGAAGTCATCCAGGTTCAATTCACCGCGTTTGAAGGAATCAGCAAAAAAGCCTGGATCGGTCTTATTCCGTCTAACATTTCGCATGGCAGCGAGGATGAAAATGATAAGCATGATGTGGATTATAAATATCTTGGGGGGAAGGCAAGCGGTACCATGAAATTCATTGCGCCGTCAAAACCCGGGCAATGGGATCTGAGGATGAATGATTCAAGCGACAAAGGTAATGAAATTGCTCATATCACCTTTGAAGTCACTTTAAACAACGGCAGTTTATCACTGGATAAAAGTGTTTATACGATTGGAGAAAAAATACTGCTTCAGTATAAGATCGCTGCTCCTGTGGGACGAGGTGCATGGGTGGGGATGTTCCCCGGTTCCGCACCGCATGGTAATGATGATCAGAATGATGCCCATGATATAGATTATCAGTATTTTGCCGGAAAAACTTCCGGCACCATGAATTTCAGGGTACCGAAACAACCCGGTGCATATGAGTTCAGAATGCATGATTCCGGCAAGAAGGGTAATGAAATCGCAGTGATTCAGTTTACGGTTAAATAAATAGGTGGGTGCGGATGATCGGGCTGCTCCAGATCAAGAAACAGTACTGGTAAAACAGATGCAAAAAAAAACCGGCTATACGACCTGCCCGTATAACTGCTGGCCAATCAACTGCGGTCAGAAGATCTGCTGCTATGCTGATGGGAGAGTTGAGATTACCGGTAACCCGCACCACGATTTCAGTAAAGGGCGCCTGTGTGTAAAAGGCCAGTCCAGTCATGAAATTGTAAATAATGAGAAACGTCTGAAAACACCTTTAAGACGTGATCAAAAGAACGGCCGATTCAGGGAGATAACCTGGGATGAAGCCCTGGATGAAATCGCTGATAAAATCAAGGCAAATATCAATGCGGGCCGCAGGGAAGCAACCGCCCTCTATCACAGTCACGGGAATATTGTTCAGCGGACCAATTGGATCGTATTGACGCCTCGTTTCGCGAATCTTGCAGGTATCACCCTGTGGGATGGCAATTTTCCCTGCTGGTATGATGTGGGAGTCGCTCAGCAGCTGACAGGGTACTGGGGGCTGCACGATCCGGCGGAAACATGTGAAAAAACAAGCACACTGATAAACTGGGCCCAGGATCCCTGCGCGTCCCAGGCAAATTTAACCCCTTATCTGCTGGAAGTCCGCAGGAATGGGGGGACGGTCATAACCATCGATCCGAGGGTAACCCAAACCGCCGCCATCAGTGATATTCATATCCGGCCGAAACTGGGAACCGATGTGTGGCTGGCGAACGCGGTGGCTAATATTCTGATCCGGGAAGGTGTCTATGACAATAGATACGTCAAAGAACATGGCCATGGCTTTGATCAATACACCGAACACATCAAGGCATATTCTCCGAACGAGGCGGCAAAAATCTGTGAAATTTCATTAAAGGAGATTGAAACCCTCGCGGGAAAGTTCGCTGAACCCAAACCCCTCTGTATCAATCTCACCCGGGGAGCCCTTGGCAAACATCTTAATGGTATCCAGATGGTACGGGCGGTATTATGCCTGGTTCCTCTTTCGGGGAATATCGGCGTGAACGGCGGCGGTGTGATCTGGGGTGAGTCTGTGGATTTAAATCCGGATCTTCTACGTACCGGGGAAAAACCGGACGCTCCATACCCGGTTAATAATTACACTGTGATTGACGAAACTTTAGAGAAGGGTAAAATAAACACACTCCTGGTTGTGGGCGGTAATCCCTTGAGCCAGTGGCCCGACTTGCCCAGATTGCGAAAACAGCTTGAGAGGCTCGATCTGGTGGTGGTATATGATTTATTTATGAACCACACCGCGCGCGAGGCTGGTGATATTATTCTTCCCGCAACATGCTGGCTCGAAGAATTGGGTCTGAGGAGCAGCAACAAACGAATATACATCATGGAAAAAATGGTCCAGCCGCCCGGGGAGTGCCGGGAGGCCAGTGACTGGATGAATGATCTGGCAAAGCGACTGGGTGTTCATGATTATTTCCCATGGAAAGACAAGGAAGAATGCCTGAATGAGTGCCTTGACTCAAAAGCGTGCCGGGGGGTGACTGTAAAAGAGTTAAGAGAGCATCCGGAAGGGATCAAGGCAGATGTACCCGACATT